>DAIDKG010000507.1 GCA_027450125.1 Bordetella sp.
CGGCCTGTTCGGCCAGCCTGGCTTGCACGTCGGCATAGACTTCGCGCAGCTTGGCGGTGCGGGCCTGCTTTTCGCGGATCTGGTAGGCAGCGGCCAGGCCTTCCTGGGCTGCGGCGGCAACCGTCGAGATCAGCGCTTCGTTCTTGGCTGCGGGCTGCCAGTCCCAATCGGGCTTGCCGGCTTCGCGCACCAGTTCGTGGATGGCGTTGATGACGGCCTGCATCTGCTCGTGGCCGTGCACCACCGCGCCGAGCATGACCTCTTCGGACAGTTGCTGCGCTTCGGATTCGACCATCAGCACGGCGGTCTCGGTGCCGGCCACGACCAGGTCGAGCTTGGACGTCTTGAGCTGCGAGGCGGTGGGGTTGACGACGTACTGGCCGTCGATATAGCCCACGCGCGCGGCGCCGATGGGGCCGTTGAAGGGGATGCCCGAGATGGCCAGGGCGGCCGATGCGCCGATCATGGCGGCGATGTCGGGGTCGATCTCGGGATTGACCGACATGGTGTGGATCACCACCTGGACTTCGTTGTAGAAGCCTTCGGGAAAGAGCGGGCGCAGGGGGCGATCGATCAGGCGCGAGGTCAGGGTTTCCTTCTCGGAGGGCTTGCCTTCGCGCTTGAAGAAGCCACCGGGGATGCGGCCGGCAGCGTAGGTCTTCTCGATGTAGTCGACAGTTAGCGGGAAGAAATCCTGGCCGGGCTTGGCCTTCTTGGCGGCAACCACCGTGGCCAGCACGACGGTGTCTTCGATCGAGACCATCACAGCGCCGGAAGCCTGGCGGGCGATCTCGCCGGTTTCCAGCGTGACGGTGTGTTGGCCGTACTGGAACGTCTTGGTCACTTTGTTGAACATGACTGTTTATTCCTAAAAAATAAAAAACCGTGGCCGCCGCGACGACAGCGTCGCACCGACCACGGTTGTGTTCATGGGGATACTACCCCGTCGATCACTTGCGCAGACCGAGTTTTTCGATCAGGGCGCGGTACGAATCGGGATTGCGGCCCTTCAGGTAGTCCAGCAGCTTGCGGCGACGGCTGACCATGCGCAGCAGACCGCGGCGCGAGTGGTGGTCCTTCATGTGTTCTTTGAAGTGGCCGGTCAGTTCGTTGATGCGTGCGGTGAGCAGGGCCACCTGGACTTCGGGGGAACCGGTATCGCCTTGAGCGCGCTGAAATTGCGCGACGATGTCGGATTTATTGATGTCAGCTACGGACATTTGAGACCTCTATGGACTGGCGTCCGGGCTGAGGGCGCCTGGACGTGGGGGGTTAAATGCATGCAACCTCGCATGCAAGTCGGCCATTATAGCGGATAGCCTAAAATCGCCCTAATAGGCGGAACAGGCCCGGCCCCTCCCCTCGGGCCACCCATGCCGGAGAACGCACGTGCGAATACGTCACCTATTTTTGCGGGGCAGCGCGGTCGCCGCCCTGGCCCTGTCCCTGTCCGCCTGCAAGAACATGGCGCAGGCCAATATGGACCAGATCATTCCGCCCGGCGCGTCGTACGCCCGGATCACGGCGCGCTACGGCACGCCCGACCTGGTCTGCCCGCTGGCGGGCGGCGGGCAGCGCGCGATCTGGACGTCGCAGCCCATGGGGCATTACGCCTGGGCGGCCAACGTCGGCGCCGACGGCCGCATCGAACGCATGGAACCGCTGCTTACTGACAGGCACTTCGACACGCTGGTCCCGGGATGGACGGCCGAGCAGGTGCGGTGCGAGTTCGGCCCACCCGCCTACGTCGACAGCGTCGGGCTGCCCGGCTACACGACCGTCGTCTGGACGTACCGCTACCTGCAGTACGGTGTCTGGAATTCGCTGATGTACGTGTACATGGGCCCCGAGGGCAATCATGTCACGGGCCACAACCCCGGGCCCGATCCCGCGTACGATCACGACTGAGCCGCAGGCACGCCCCGGATTCAGCCGTGGCGCTCCTGCTGCAGGCGCCGCGCCCGGCTCCAGCGCCAGGCCCAGACGAACCAACCCGACACGCCGTAGATGACGAACAGCGTGAACAGCACCACCGGCGGGTCGCTGGAGACGAAGACGAACACCACGACCACCAGCAAAATGCCCCAGAAAGGCACGCTGCGGCCCAGGGCGAACTTCTTGCCGCTGTAGAACGGAGCGTCGCTCACCATGGCGATGCCGGCGTACATGGTCAGGCCGAACATGGTCCAGGCCATGAGGTGGTCGTGGATGGGCAGTTTGTTGTCCACCGACAGCCAGACGAAGCCGGCCACCAGCGCCGCCGCCGCGGGACTGGGCAGCCCCTGGAAGAAGCGCTTGTCGACCACCGCGATATTGGTATTGAAGCGGGCCAGGCGCAGCGCAGCGCCGGCCACGTAGACGAAGGCCGCCAGCCAGCCCCAGCGGCCCATGTCCTGCAGGACCCACTCGTAGGCCACCAGCGCGGGGGCCACGCCGAAGGAGGTCATGTCCGAGAGCGAGTCGTACTGCTCGCCGAAAGCCGACTGGGTATTGGTGAGGCGGGCGACGCGGCCGTCCATGCCGTCGAGCACCATGGCCACGAAAATGGCGATGGCGGCGACGTCGAAGCGCGCGTTCATGGCCTGCACCACCGCGTAGAAACCGGAGAACAGGGCGGCGGTGGTGAAGGCGTTGGGGAGGAGGTAGATGCCCCGATGGCGGTGTTCGGGATCGCGGTGAAGCATTTTGGGCATGTCGGTGTGACGGATCTCGCTAAGCGCGAATAAGCAACAGGTTAACCGATTGCGGGGTGGTTTTTGCGCTCGAAGGCTGTCGGTTCTTGAAACGCATCGCCGCCCCGAGTGGGGGGCATCAGACCTTTGAGGCGGGGGCAGTCCCCGCAGGGGACTTTGGGCGCCTAAGGCGGCGCCCAAACCC
>DAIDKG010000508.1 GCA_027450125.1 Bordetella sp.
CTCAAGCGCGTCGCGCTGCGTGACGATCCGCCCGCGCTGGCGCTGCGCGGCATCGCCATGGCGCAGCTCGGGCAGTTGGAGCGGGCCGGTGCATTGCTCAAGCGCGCCGCGCGCGCCTTCGGCCGCAAGGACGAGCTTGCCCGCGCGCGCTGTGCCGTGGCGCAGGCGGAGATCGCGCTGGTCTCGCGCGACCTGAGCTGGCCCAGCCATGCGCTCGATGCGGCGTGGGCCGTGCTCGCGGCCCACGGCGACACCAGCAATGCCGCCCATGCGCGCAATCTCGCCGCTCGCCGGCTGCTGCTTATCGGCCGGCTGGACGAGGCCGAGCACCTGCTTTCCGGATTCGACGCCGCGCTGCTCCCGCCCGCGTCGCGGGCGGCCTACGAACTGACGGTCGCCGGCGTCGCCGTCCGGCGTATCAGGACGAAGCGGGCGCGCGCGGCATTTTCGCGGGCGACTCTGGCGGCGCAGCAGTCGGGCATCCCGGCCCTGGCAACCGAGGTCGAGCTCGCGGCCCGTGTCCTCCAGGCGCCTGCCGCACGCATGGTCGCGGACGGCAGTGAGCGTGTCGTGCTTCTCGAAGAGGCCGAGGCCTTGCTGCAATCGGACGCGCTCGTCGTCGATGCCTGCCGCAATGCCGTCCTTGGCCGGGCGATGTCGGTTCCGCTCGCGACGCGCCCGATCCTGTTCACGCTGGTCCGCGCCCTCGGAGAGGCCTGGCCCGGCGATGCGTCCAGGCAGACGCTGCTCGCACGTGCGTTTCGCGCCAGGCGCACCGACGACTCGCATCGCGCCCGGCTACGGGTCGAGATCGCACGCCTGCGCACGCAGCTTCGCGATCTGGCGCAGGTAAACGCGACCGAGCGCGGCTTTGCACTGGTGCCGCGCCGCGCGAAGCGGGTGGTCGTGCTTGCGCCGCTCGTCGACGAGCCCTATGCGGCGTTACTCGCCTTGCTTGCCGATGGCCAGGCCTGGTCGAGCTCGGCCCTGGCGATCGCCCTGGACACGAGCCCGCGCACCGTGCAGCGCGCGCTCGAGCGGCTCGCGGCGGCCGGCAAGGCGCAGTCCTTCGGGGGAGGGCGCGCGCGGCGCTGGACGGTCTGCTCGGTGCCGGGATTCCCGACAGCCTTGTTGCTCCCCGGGCCAGTGCCGGGAGGCTAGACTGGTGCCTTGTCAGCTTTGATCGGCCCCGATACCCATGAAACACCTCCAAGCCGAAATCATCCGCGAATATGGCCCTTTTCCCGGAAAGAGGCAGGTCCACGGCGTGACCTTCGACGGCCGGCGCGTCTGGTTTGCTTGCGAAAACAGCCTCAACGCCTTCGACCCGGAGACGGGCGAGGTCGTGCGCTCGATCGATGCCGCGGCCAATGCGGGGACCGCCTTCGATGGCAAGCACATTTTCCAGATCGCCGCGGACCGCATCCATAAGATCGACCCGGCGACCGGCCGCGTGCTCGCCACCATTCCCGCCCCCGGGCAGGGCGGCGATTCGGGGCTGGCCTGGGCCGAAGGCGCGCTCTGGGTCGGCCAATACCGCGGCCGCGTGATCTACCAGGTCGATCCGCAGACGGGCGCGATCTTGAACACGATCGAGTCCAGGCGCTACGTCACCGGCGTTACCTGGGTCGACGGCGATCTCTGGCACGGGACCTGGGAGGACAACCGGAGCGACCTCAGGCGCGTCGATGCGCAAACGGGCGAATTGATCGAGACGATCCAGATGCCCCCTGACATAGTCGTATCCGGCCTCGAATCGGACGGCGCCGATCGCCTCTACTGCGGCGGCGCCAACAGCGGCAAAGTGCGCGCCGTCCGTTTGCCTAAGTGAATTTGCACCAACGGCCGTGGTTTTGGATGCAGGGCATATGCCCTGATCCGCTGCGGCTTCAATGCGGGACGCAAGCATGAACGACACGCGTATCGACATAAGGCGCTACCAGGGTGAGGTCGCGCAGCATCGGCATGAGTATCATCAAGTCGTCATGCCGTACGAGGGCACGCTCGAGATCGCGGTGGGACGCGAGTCCGGTCGGGTTGCCGGCAGCATGGGGGCCTTTGTCCCGGCCGGATGCCAGCATGCCTTTCTGGCCCGGCAACCGAATGCCTTCATCGTCCTGGACGTGCCGGCGGGAGGTCGGGCCCAAGCCCTGGACCAAGGCCAGGTGCCGCCGTTCTTCGCCATCGATCGGCGTGTTCATGGTTTGCTGGAGTACATGCGCGCCTTCGATTCCCGGACGCGCCTGCCGCCGGCGAGCCAGCAGGCATGGTCGACGCTGTTGCTGGACAGCCTCGCCGGGCATGGCTGCCGCGCGAACCGGAACGAACTCGTGGTGCAGCGTGCCATGTCGTTCATGAGGCGCAGACTGGCCGATCCGATCCGCGTCGCCGACATCGCGCAGGCCGCGGGGGTGAGTCCGCGCCGGCTTCATGACGCCTTTCTCGCGCAGCGCGAAACCACGCCCCATGCCTGGCTCACGGCGTCGCGGCTTGACGCGGCCGAACGCATGCTTGCCGATCCCGCCCTGTCCATCGCCGACATCGCGCTGCGCAGCGGCCATGCCGACCAGAGCGCGCTGACCCGCGCCATGCGGCGCGAGCGCGATGCGACGCCAGCCCAGGTGCGGCGATGCTTGCTGGCGGGATCGGCAGAAAAAGCCTAAGCCCCTGCAGGATTCGACAAGAACGCAGCGTCGCTTCCATGCTCTCATCGGCTTTTTGAGGACAAGGAGCGAGGCATGGCGCAGAGAATAACGGGCAGGGCGACGGCCGTCGGCCTGGTCGCGATCGGACTCTGGTCCGCGCTTGCGCTCTCCACCGTGGCGGCGGCGGGTATCCCGCCCTTCGAGCTGCTGTCGCTCAGTTTCGGCGTGGC
>DAIDKG010000509.1 GCA_027450125.1 Bordetella sp.
TCCTGCACGTTGCTGCCGCGGCCGACCGTGATGGGTTCGTTGTCGCCGCGTATTGAGACATGCGACCAGATGCTGACGTTTTCGCGCAATACGACCTGGCCGATGATGTCGGCGCTGTCGGCGATATAGGCGCTGGGATCGATGTCGGGAGTCAGTGTGCCGAGTTGGTAGATGGCCATGCGGTCTATCTCGAGATGTCTGGATGTTCAATGGGGTCCGGCTGCGCGCACTCCGGCGCGAAGGTTTCCTCGGCAGGCGCGGCGCGCCATAAGTAGCCGTCGGCATCGACGCTGGCCCGCTCGCCTGTGCGGCACCAGTCGCCGCTGAATCTTTCGCGCGTGGCCGCCTCGTCGCCCCAGTATCCCAGGAACAGCGCCGGGTCGGGATGGCCGTGGATGTCGTAGCGGTTCAGCGCCAGTTCGCCGACCTGACCGGCGGGACATATCCGGCCTTGCTCGTCGAGCACCGCCATTTGGTGGCCGGGGTAGGGCCGGCCCATGCTGCCGGGCCGGGAGGGCCAGCGCGTGTTGCTGTCTCCAGCCACGCAGTTCATCTCGGCCCGGCCGAACATCTCGTTGGGCGCCAGGCCCAGCACCGACTCGCACCAGGCGCGCACGGCCGGATCCCCATCGGCACCGGCACTCACGACGGCGCGTAGCGCCAGTTTGCGGTGTCCGTCCGGACCGGATGCGCCATGGCTTTGCATCATGCTCCGCAGTTCGGCCATGCACAAGCGCGTGTGGGTGACGTGATAGCGCTGCAACAGGTCGAAGGCGCGCTCTGCCGAGAAGGCGCCGGGTGTGGCGACGATGGGGTGGCCGAAATAGAGCGTGGGCAGCAGGGCATCCATCAGGCCTTCGGCTCGCGCCCAGTCGGCCGGCGACCAGAGTACGTCCCCGGGTTTGGAGAACCAGTTCTGCGAGGCGACGAAGCCGGGCAGGCATCCTATCAGCGCGCTGTGGGGTAGCAGCACGCCCTTGGCGGCGCGCGCGTTTTCGGGAGAGTAGAGCAGGATGGCCGGGTCGCTGGCACGGGTGGCCACGGGCTTGAAGGTGGCGGGCTGGCGCGCCATCAGGCTGCGCCAGGGCAGGATGCGCTCGTTGGCCAGATCGACGCCGATGATCTGCTGCAACTGCGGGCAGTGGTCTGCGGCGACGAGCAGGGCAGGGCTGGACGTGGGATCGATCACCGCCACCTGGGCGCCGGAATCCCGCAGGCGGTATTCCATGGCGTCGAAGTCCAACTGGGTGGACAAGGGCAGGGACACTGCGCCCACCGTATAAATGGCCAGGTAAGCCACCACGGTTTCGGGCCGCTGACCCATGGCCACGGCCACGCGATCGCCCGGGCTTATGCCCAGTTTGACGAATCCGTTGGCCAGCTGGTTGACGGCTTCGGCCAGGCGGCCATAGGTCCAGACTTCGCGCTGGCCGTTCTCGTCTTCATAGAAAATGGCGATGCTGCGGGCGTGTGCGGGGCCGGCGGCCCATTGATGGCAGCACGATTGCGCAATGTTGAATTGAGCGGGAACCAGCCAGCGGAAGGTTTGGTGGAGCGCCTGGTATTGGTCGTTCATGGCCCTGGGGTGTGTAGCGCACACGGCTGCGGGAACCGGCCCGATTATCGCGGCGGGGTGCCGGGCAGATCAGATGTCAAGCATGACCTAGCGGGGCCGGGACTGCAATATGTTCCATGCTGCTATTAGGGACATACAAGGGTTATCACGAAGAAAAAACCTTGCATCGACTGCTCGGGGATGTTCCGGCGATAAAAAAACCCGCCATGCAGGCGGGTTTGAAAGGGGCTGTAGCAGCCCCCAAGGGGAAAGATTGCAGTATTACGCGCCGGCGCGGGCCATCTCGGCGCGGCCGGACGTGCGGCGCAGCGACTGCATCAGCTTGCCGGCCCATGCCAGAAGCGCACGCAGCGGATGCGGGCGGAATTGTTCTTCGATCGCCATCAGCACCAGTTGGCGCTCGAGTTCGTCGGACAGATGATCCAGGTCGTCGGCCAGACGATCGTTCGAGAAAATGTAGGAGGGCATTGCGGTAACTCCAGAAAGCGTGCGAACCGTTTTTGCTTCCCGGTTCTTACAGGGTTAACCCTATTTTAGGGTTAACCCTGGATCATTGCAAGCCCGGCGTTTCCGAAAAACTACACGTCCCGATAGCTGCTGGCCACCAGCTCGAAACCGAACAGTCGGCAGTCCAGCGCTCCATTGTGGATGGGAATGCGGCGTTGCGGCTTCAGGCGCAACTGCTGGGGCAGCGTCATGTCGCTGCTGATGGCATGCAGGTGCCAGCCAGCATAGTGCTTCTTCAGGTTGGAGGCCCAGTCGCGCCAAAGGCCTTCGTCGATCTGGTCCATCCGGTCGCCGTAAGGCGGGTTGGTCACGATCCAGCCCGGCGCGCAGGGCGGCAGCAGGGTGCGGGCATCGCCCACCTCGAAATGGATGGTGTCCGGCGTGAGCCAGGCGCGTCCGGCGTTGGCCTGCGCGTGCTCGACGGCCTGGGGATCGAGGTCGTAGCCCATGAGGGGAGTGTCCAGCCGGGTGCGGATGCGGGCACGGGCGTCTTCCTTCAGATCGCGCCAATGGCGTTTGTCGAAGCCGCGCAGGCGTTCGAATCCGAAGGGGCGCCAGATGCCCGCCGGTACGCCCAGGGCGATGCCGGCAGCTTCGATGAGGATGGTGCCGCTGCCGCAGAAAGGGTCGAGCAGTGGCGCGGCCGGATCCCAGCCGGCCAGGGCCAGCAGGCCGGCGGCCAGGTTTTCGCGCATGGGCGCCTCGCCCTTGTCCAGGCGCCAGCCGCGTTTGAAAAGCGATTCGCCGGAGGTGTCCAGGTAGAGGGTGGCAAGGGTGCCGTGAATGAACAGGTGCACGCGCGCGTCCGGACGCACGGTGTCGATGTCGGGCCGGGCGCCTTCGCGGTCGCGCAGGCGGTCGCAGATGCCGTCCTTGGCGCGCAGATTGCAATATTGCAGGCTGCGCACGGGGCTCTTGATGGCGGAGGTGTCCACGCGCAGGGTCTGTTCGGCGCCAAACCAGCGCTCCCAGGGCACGCCGTAGGCCAGGTCGAGGATGTCGTCCTCATGGCCGATTTCCTCCTGGGCGACCTGGGCGAGGATGCGCGTGGCCAGACGCGAATACAGATTGGCGCGCTGAATGCCGCTCCAGTCGGCGGTGAAGCTGCAGCCGGCGCGGCCGGGCCGCGCATCTCCGAAACCCAGGGCCTGCATCTCGGCGGCCAGGGCGTCCTCCAGTCCCTGGGGGCATGGGGCGAAGACGTTGAAGACTTCGGCCTGCTTGGCGCTCAGGGGGCGCCTGCGTTTCTCGATGCGGGGTTCGTCGATGAACTCGATGGTGTCTTCGTCGCCATCGCCGAGCTCCTCGAAGGCGTTGACGTTGCCGGCTTCGTGGTCGGGTTCAGGGGGGGCCGCGGCGTAGCCGCGTCCATGGGCTGCCTCCTGGACGCGCTGTGCTTTGTCGCGAACGCGCTCGGCCTGCACGGCGTTTTTTGCGCGGGCGCCGCTGCGCTTGCGGCGAGAGCCTGCAGGCCCCGGGCCTTCGTCTTGGGCGGGGCGGCTGTTGTGGGTCAGGGTCAGCGTCTTGCGCGGACGGTCGGCGTCGTCGGACATGAAGGCGGGAAGAGCCGAGGCGGCTTCAGAAAGGTTTGACGACGACCAGCACCACCACGATGAGCAGCAGCACGACCGGAATCTCGTTGAACCATCGGTAAAAGGTATGCGAGCGGGTGTTGCGGCCCTGCTCGAACTTGCGCAGCATGACGCCGCAGGCGTGATGGTAGCCGATGACCAGCACCACCATCAGCAGCTTGGCGTGCATCCAGCCGTTGCCCGGCCCCATGCCGATGCCGTATCCCAGGAACAGCCACAAGCCCAGCAGGACGGCGGGAAAGGCCAGGATGGTGGTGAAACGGTACAGGCGGCGCGCCATGCCCAGCAGGCAGGCCTGCACGCCAGGGTCGGTCTGTTGCGCCAGGTTGACGTAGATGCGGGGCAGGTAGAACAGGCCGGCGAACCACGAGGCGATGAAGACGATGTGCAAGGCCTTGACCCAGAGCATAAGCATGACGCGCACCTCCGTAATTGGATTTGCGCAATTGTAGGCGGATTGGTTTTTGGAAAAATCGTCGACGATATTGCTGTAAAATTCGCATTGATCTATTGTTTTTTCATAAAAAACATAAAATCGTCGACAAAATGAGCACGGTGCTGAAATTGCCGGTTCCGCCGGCGCCCGAAGGCGAGACGCTGTCGGACCACGCGTTCCGGCAGATACAGTCAGCCATCGTCAAGGGCGAGCTTCCGCCGGGCAGCCGCATCTCCGAGCCTGAACTGGTGCGCGCCTACGGCATCAGCCGTGGACCGCTGCGCGAGGCGCTGCACAGGCTGGAAGGCCAGCGGCTGCTGGTGCGCGTGCCGCATGCGGGCGTGCGGGTGGTGGCGCTCAGCCGCCAGGAGCTCAACGAGCTCTACCAGATCCGCGAGTCGCTCGAAGGCATGGCCTGCCGGCTTGCGGCGCAGAACATGGCGCCGCAAGCCATCGACGAATTGCGCCAGGTGCTGCTGGCGCATGAGCGCGATGCGGATTTTCAGGCCGGGCGCGGCTACTATCAACAGGAGGGCGGCTACGATTTCCACTACCGCATCGTGCAGGGCAGCGGCAACCAGATGCTGTTCCGCCTGCTGTGCGAAGACCTCTATCAATTGGCTCGCATGTACCGCATCCAGTATTCGAGCACGCCCAACCGGCCGCCCCAGGTCTATGCCGAGCATCACCGCATACTCGACGCCATCGCCGACGGCGACGGAGAGCTCGCGGCACTGCTGATGCGCCGGCATATCCGTGCGTCCTATCTCAACATCGAACGTGAAATCGCGCAGGCCGACCTGCAGCGTACCGAGGCATGATGAACTCTCAATACCGCAAGCCCCTGCCGGGCACCAAGCTGGACTATTTCGCTGCGCGCGAGGCTGTGGACGCCATCTCGCCGGGCGCCTATGACGGTCTGCCCTACACCTCGCGCGTACTGGCCGAGAATCTGGTGCGGCGCTGCGATCCCGCGCTACTGCGCGATGCGCTCGGGCAGCTCATAGAGCGCAGGCGCGACCTGGATTTTCCGTGGTTTCCGACCCGCGTGGTGTGCCACGACATCCTGGGCCAGACGGCGCTGGTGGACCTGGCCGGCCTGCGCGATGCGATCGCCGACCAGGGGGGCGACCCGTCTCAGGTCAACCCGGTGGTGCCGGTGCAACTGATCGTCGACCACTCGCTGGCCGTGGAATACGGCGGCTTCGATCCCGACGCCTTCGCCAAGAACCGCGCGGTGGAAGACCGCCGCAACGAAGACCGCTTCCACTTCATCAACTGGACCAAGGACGCGTTCGACAATATGGACGTGGTGCCCGCCGGCAACGGCATCATGCACCAGATCAATCTTGAGCGCATGTCGCCCGTCATCTTTCAAAAAGACGGCGTCGCCTTCCCCGATACGCTGGTCGGCACCGACAGCCACACCCCGCATGTGGACGCGCTGGGCGTGATCGCCATTGGCGTTGGCGGGCTCGAGGCCGAGAACGTGATGCTGGGCCGCGCGTCGTGGATGCGCCTGCCCGACATTATCGGCGTGGAGCTGACCGGCAAGCGCCAGCCCGGCATCACCGCGACCGACATCGTGCTCACCCTCACCGAGTTCCTGCGTAAGGAGAAAGTGGTGGGCGCCTATCTGGAATTCTACGGCGAGGGCGCGCGCAGCCTCACGCTTGGCGACCGCGCCACCATCTCCAACATGGCCCCCGAATATGGCGCCACCGCCGCCATGTTCTCGATCGACGAGCAAACCATGGAATATCTGCGCCTCACCGGCCGCAGCCCTGAGCAGCTCAAGCTGGTTGAGACCTATGCCCGCGCGGCCGGCCTGTGGGCCGATTCGCTGGCCAACGCCCAGTATGAGCGGGTGCTGAAATTCGACCTCTCACGCGTTGTGCGCACCATGGCCGGCCCCTCGAATCCGCATCGCCGCCTGCCCGTCTCGGCGCTGCATGAGCGCGGCATCGCCGGTGCCTGGACCGAGGAACCCGGCAAGATGCCCGATGGCGCGGTGATCATTGCCGCCATCACCAGCTGCACCAACACCTCGAACCCCCGCAATGTCATCGCGGCGGGCTTGCTGGCGCGCAATGCCAACAAGCTGGGCCTCACGCGCAAGCCGTGGGTGAAATCCTCGCTCGCGCCTGGCTCGAAGGCCGTGGCGCGGTATCTCGACGAAGCCGGCCTGACCAAGGATCTCGAAGCGCTGGGCTTTGGCATCGTGGCGTTTGCCTGCACCACCTGCAACGGCATGTCGGGCGCGCTCGACCCCAAGATCCAGCAGGAGATCATCGACCGCGACCTCTATGCGACCGCCGTGCTCTCGGGCAACCGCAATTTCGATGGCCGCATCCACCCCTATGCCAAGCAGGCGTTCCTGGCCTCGCCGCCGCTGGTGGTGGCTTATGCCATTGCCGGCACCATCCGCTTCGATATCGAGCAGGACGTGCTGGGCACCACGGCTGACGGCCAGGAAATCCGCCTGAAAGACATCTGGCCCTCCGATGAGGAGATCGACGCCGTGGTGGCCGCGGCCGTGAAGCCCGAACAGTTCACCAAGGTTTATGAGCCGATGTTTG
>DAIDKG010000510.1 GCA_027450125.1 Bordetella sp.
GACAAGGGCCACGACCTCGGCCAGCTTTGCACCCGCCACCTCGGGCTCACCACCATCGCCTACGAAGAACTGTGCGGCAAGGGCGCCAAGCAGATCGGGTTCGACGAGGTGGCCGTGGACAAGGCCGCCTTCTATTCGGCCGAGTATTCCGATTTCACCCTGCAGCTGCACCAGTTGCTGCGCCCGCAGGTGGCGGCCGATGCGGGGCTGGAGCGCATCTACAAGCTGGAGATGCAGGTCTCGCGCGTGCTGACCGTGGTCGAGCGCAACGGCGTCAAGATCGACGCCGACGAACTCGGCCGCCAGAGCCACCAGCTGGGCCAGGAAATGCTGCTGCTGGAAGCGCGCGCCCACGGGTTGGCCGGCCAGCCTTTCAACCTGAATTCGCCCAAGCAGCTGGGCGAAATCCTGTTCGAGCGCATGGGCCTGCCCGTGGTGCGCAAGACGCCCAGTGGCGCGCCTTCCACCGACGAAGAGGTGCTGACCAAGCTGGCGCAGGACTATCCCCTGCCGCAGGCGCTGCTGGAATATCGCAGCCTGTCCAAGCTCAAGTCCACCTACACCGACAAGCTGCCGCGCATGATCCTGCCCGCCACCGGGCGGGTGCATACGCACTATTCGCAGGCCGCGGTGATCACGGGCCGGCTGGCCTCGTCCGACCCCAACCTGCAGAACATTCCCGTGCGCACGGCGGCGGGCCGGCGCGTGCGCGAGGCCTTCGTCGCCGAACGCGGCATGTTGCTGTCTGCCGACTATTCGCAGATCGAACTGCGCATCATGGCGCATGTGGCCGACGACGCCAACCTGCAGCGCGCCTTCGCCGCCGGCGAAGACATCCACCGCGCCACGGCGGCGGAAGTGTTCGGCACCACGCTGGCCGAGGTCACGGGCGAGCAGCGCCGCGCCGCCAAGGTCATCAATTTCGGCCTGATCTACGGCATGGGCGTGTTCGGCCTGGCATCCAATCTGGGCATCACGCGCGACGCGGCCCAGGCCTATATCGACCGCTATTTCTCGCGCTATCCCAATGTGGCGCGCTACATGGACCGGATCCGGCATCTGGCGCACGAGCAAGGCTATGTCGAGACGGTGTTCGGCCGGCGCCTGCAGCTGCCCGACATCCGCGCCTCGGGTCCGCGCCGCCAGGGCGCCGAACGCGCCGCGATCAACGCGCCCATGCAGGGCACGGCGGCCGACCTCATCAAGATGGCGATGGTGGCCGTGCAGGACTGGCTGGATGCGCAAAAGCTGCAGACGCGCATGATCATGCAGGTGCACGATGAACTGGTGCTGGAAGCGCCCGAGGACGAGGTCGAACTCGTGCGCGTGCAATTGCCCGAATTGATGTGCGGCGTGGCGCAGCTGCGGGTGCCGCTGGTGGCGGCCGTGGGCGTGGGCAAGAACTGGGAGCAGGCGCATTGACGGCCTTCGAGTTCCTGTGCAGTCGGCCGCGTTGTGCCGGCCCGGGCCGCTGCGGCCTGGTCGGCCGGCCCGGTCCCTGGACGGAGGCGGCCGACCAGGCCCGCCATCACAGCCCGGGCGCAATACGGCGAACGGTTTGAAGGCCCCACAAGCCCCTGCATCTCCCAAAGCCCCTACTTCCGGTTGGCCCCCTCATAGACAAGTCAGGCAACCGTCGTATCATCGCCGGAACGAATCGCAATCCAGGAGTCTACCCATGAGCACCGCCCCCGCGGCCGGTCCTGCCGCTGCCACCACCATCCATACCGACGCCCAGGGCCTGGCCCACGGCGACTTTCGCCTGCCCGTGCAAGGCGGCACCATCGGCGCTTACTACGCCGCGCCCGCGGGCAGGAAAGACCTGCCCGTGGTGCTGGTGGTGCAGGAAATCTTCGGCGTGCACGAGCACATCAAGGACATTTGCCGCCGCGTAGCCAAGGCCGGCTACCTGGCCGTGGCCGCCAATCTGTACGAACGCCAGGGCGACGCCTCGGCCTATACCGATATTCCGAAGCTGATCTCCGAGCTGGTTGGCAAGGTCAGCGACGAGCAAGTGCTCGGCGATCTGGATGCCAGCCTGGCCTGGGCCGGCCAGAATGGCGGCGACACGCGCCGCGTGGGCGTGACGGGCTTTTGCTGGGGCGGGCGCCTGACGTGGATGTATGCGGCGCACAACCCGGCGGTCAAGGCTGGCGTGGCCTGGTACGGCAAGCTGACGACCGGCCACGGTCCGCTCATCAAGACCATGGCGGTGGATATCGCCGGCAAGATCCACGGCCCGATGCTGGGCCTGTATGCCGGAGAAGACGCCAGCATTCCGCTCGACTCCGTCGAGGAAATGAAAAAACGCCTGGCCGCCGCCGACAATGCCGCTTCCAAGGCCAGCGAGATCGTCGTCTATCCCGGTGTGCAACACGGCTTCCTGGCCGATTACCGCGCCATGTACGACAAGCAGGCTGCCGAGGATGGCTGGAAGCGCATGCTGGCCTGGTTCGCCAAGTACCTGTAAATCACGACACACTCCAGTCGAGGGCACTGTGGCCGTCTCGGTATTCGATCTGTTCAAGATAGGCATAGGCCCATCGAGCTCCCATACCGTGGGGCCGATGCGGGCGGCGCTGCTGTTCGCCCAGGGGCTGGCGCGCGACGGCCTGCTCGCGCGCACGGCCCAGGTGCGTGTCGAGCTTTACGGCTCGCTGGGCGCCACCGGCAAGGGGCACGGCACCGACAAGGGCGTGATGCTGGGCCTGATGGGCCAGGCGCCCGACACGGTCGATCCCTCCGATATTCCCGGCCTGCTGCAGCAGGTGCGCACGGCCCGTTCCCTGTCCCTGCTGGGCGAGCATGCCGTGCCGTTCGTCGAGAAGGAACACGTGCTGTTCTATCGGCGCGAGGCCATGGCCGAGCATCCCAACGGCATGAAATTCCATGCCTTCGATGCGCAAGGTGCGTCGTTGCGGGAGTCGCGCTACCTGTCGGTCGGCGGGGGCTTCGTGGTCACGCCCGGCGCGTCCAACAGCCAGGTCATCGCCGCGCACGACCAGCTTCCCTTTCCTTTTCGCACGTCCGCCGACCTGATGCGCATGTGCCGCGAGAGCGGACTGAGCGTGGCCGGCCTGATGCTGCGCAATGAAGAGACGTGGCGCCCGCGCGACGAGATCGACGCCGGCCTGGACCGCATCTGGGGCGTCATGCAGGCGTGCGTCAGCCGCGGCTGCGGCATCGGCTACGCCGACATGCAGGGCGAACTGCCCGGGCCGCTGAAGGTGCGCCGACGCGCACCCGAGCTCTATCGCCGCCTGACGCACCAGGCCGAGCGCACCTTGTCCGATCCCCTGTCGGTCATGGACTGGGTCAACCTCTATGCCATGGCCGTCAACGAAGAAAACGCCGCAGGCGGGCGCGTGGTGACGGCCCCGACCAACGGCGCGGCCGGCATCATTCCGGCGGTGCTGCATTACTACGACCGATTCGTGCCCGGCGCCAATCAGGCCGGCGTGCGGGAGTTTCTGCTGACGGCGGCGGCCATCGGCCTGCTATACAAGTACAACGCCTCGATTTCAGGGGCCGAGGTGGGCTGCCAGGGCGAAGTCGGCGTGGCCTGTTCCATGGCTGCGGGCGCGCTGGCCGCGGTGCTGGGCGGCGGCATAGACCAGGTCGAGAATGCCGCCGAGATCGGCATGGAACACAATCTGGGGCTGACCTGCGACCCGGTCGGCGGCCTGGTGCAGATTCCCTGCATCGAGCGCAACGCCATGGCTTCGGTCAAGGCGGTCAATGCCGCGCGCATGGCGCTGCGCGGCGACGGGCAGCACTATGTGTCGCTCGATTCGGTCATCAAGACCATGCGCGAGACCGGAGCCGACATGAAGACCAAGTACAAGGAAACGGCGCGCGGCGGTTTGGCGGTGAATATCGTCGAGTGCTGAGCCTCCTGCCGGCGCTGCCGCGGGAAGCGCCCTAGCCGGGTGCGGGTTGCGGATATTGCCCGCCCAGCATTGCGGTGAGGTGCCGCGCCTGCGTCAGCACGATGCGCCCGAATCCGTTTTCCAGGCGCTCGGCCGGCATGGTGAGCGTGAGCGCGCCCACGATGCCGCCGTCGGTGCCGAACACGGGCGAGGCCACGCCGGCCAGTTCCGGCAAACGGTCGCCCACCAGCGTCACCACCAATTCCTTGCGTATGCGCCGCGACAGCGGATCGCGGGCATCGGGCCAGGCGCCGAGCACGCGCCCGCCCGCGCCGCGATTCATGGGCAGCAGGGCGCCGGCTTGCATGTGATCGCGCACCGGGCGCGGTGAATCCACGCGGTGCAGGCACAGCCGCTGTTCTCCCTGGCGCACGTGAAAAGCCGCGCTTTCCTGCGTCTGCCGTACCAGTTCATGCAGCACCGGCATGACGACGGCTTGCATCGAGAAAGACAGCGAATACACGCGCTGCAGCCGTTCGACGCCCGCGCCGAGCGCGTAGCGGCCGTCGTCGCGGCGCTGTATCAGGTGGGCATGTTCGAGCGAAGCCAGCATGCGCAGGACGGTGCTCTTGTGCAGTTGCGTGTGCTCGGCTAGCTCGGCCAGTGTCAGCAGGGGCCGGGCGGGGGAGTAAGCGTCGAGCAGCGACAGCGCGCGGTCGACGGCGGCAACGCCGCCCTGAGCGGCGTTGCGGTCAGCCAATGAGGGGGTGGACGATTTGCGGGGCATGGGGCCAAAAACCGTGAGGCTGCGCAAGTCTTGACATGCAGCGCGCGTAGTTTCGATAATATCATTAGATAGAAATTTATTCTATCTAATGAAATAAAGTCGGGAGCATTGCATGAATTTGTCCATGCGCTCGCGCGGCAGTCCGCTTCGGTTGCCTGGCGATGCGTCCTTACCGGCAGTCAAGCCGGCCTGAACATGGCTGCACTCATGCCCGCGTCCGCGTCCGAATCCGTTGCGCTTACCCAGCTTGCCGATCGACCGGCAAGGAGTCTGCATGTCCAAACCCCTGCAGCACGTGCGCGTGCTCGATCTCACCAATGTGCTGGCCGGTCCGTTCTGCTGTCACCAGCTCGCCCACATGGGAGCCGACGTCATCAAGGTCGAGACGCCCGGCACCGGCGACCTGGCGCGCCAGCTGGGCGCCGACGCTGGGTTGAACAAAGCCCTGATGGGCGTGTCTTTCCTGGCGCAGAACGCCGGCAAACGCTCCATCACGGTCAACCTCAAGCATCCGCGCGGCAAGGAAGTGCTGCTGCGCCTGGTGGCGAGCGCCGACGTGCTGGTGGAGAATTTCCGGCCCGGCGTCATGGATCGCCTCGGGTTGGGCTTCGAGGTGCTCAAGCAGCGTCAGCCCAGGCTGGTGTACTGCGCCATCTCGGGCTTCGGCCAGGACGGGCCGCTGCGCAATCTGCCGGCCTATGACCAGATCATCCAGGGCATGTCGGGCGTGATGAGCGTCACCGGCGACACCGACAGCGCGCCGTTGCGCGTGGGCTATCCCATCTCGGATACCGTCGGCGGCATGACGGCCGCTTTCGCCGTGGCTGCAGCGCTGGCCGAGCCCAACCGCGACACGGCGCGCTTCATCGACGTGTCGATGCTGGAAGCCACCATGGCGACCATGGGCTGGGCGGTGTCGAACTATCTCATCGCCGGGCGCGAGCCCAGGCCCATGGGCAACGAGAACGTCACCGCCAGCCCTTCGGGCACCTTTCGCACGGGCGACGGCCTGCTGAACATCGCGGCCAACAAGCAGGAGCAGTTCGAGGCCCTGTGCCGCGTGATCGGCCGCGCTGACTTGATCGGCGACGCACGCTTTGCCGAGCGCCAGGCCCGCCTCGCGCATCGTGCCGAACTTGCCGCGCAGATCGAAGCGGCACTGGCCGAACACGGTGCGGAGCACTGGTGGCCGCTGCTGACCGACGCGGGTGTGCCCAGCGGCCCGGTGTATTCCGTGCCGCAGGCGCTGGCGCATCCGCAGGTGGCGGGCCGCGGCATGATCGCGCAGTTCGACGCTGCGCCGGGAGTGGGCCGCGGCATACGCGTGGTGCGGGCGGGCTACAAGCTCGACGGCGCCATGCCCGCGGTCGACACCCCGCCGCCCACGCTGGGCCAGCATACCGATACCCTGCTGCGCGAGCTGGGCTATGACGACAACGACATCCGCGCGCTGCGCGAGGAGCAAGCACTATGAACACGCCGAGCCGCCTCAAGTGTGAATTCCCCCTCGGGGGGACGGCGCACAGCGCCAAGGGGGCCCTATGAGCACGACTGCTTCGAGCGATGTGGAGAACGCCAGCAGCGCCTGGTGGCGCACCGGCGTCATCGACATGAGCCCCGGCGTCATCCGCTATCGCGGCTACGCCATCCAGGACCTGATCGGCAATATCGGTTTCGCGCAGATGATCTGGCTGATGCTGCGCGGCGATCTGCCCACACCGGGGCAGGGGGCCTTGCTGGAAGCCGCGCTGATGTCGGCGGTGGATCACGGGCCGCAGGCGCCCAGCATTGCCATCGCCCGCATGGCGGCCACGTGCGGCGTCGGCTTGAACAACGCCATGGCCTCGGCCGTCAATGTGCTGGGTGACGTGCACGGCGGCGCCGGCGAGCAGGCTGTGGCGCTCTATCACGATGCCGCCGTGCGCATGGACACCGGCGCGTCGTTGCAAGACGCCGTGCGCGCCGCTTTGCAGGAGTATGTCGAACTGAACGGCAAGTTCGTGTCGGGCTTCGGCCATCGCTTCCATCCGCTCGATCCGCGTTCGCCCCGGCTGCTGCAACTGGTGGACGAGGCGGCCGCGCAAGGCGAGGTGTCCGGCCGCTACGCGCAAATCGCGCGGGCCATCGAGGCCGAGCTGGCCGCGCAGAAGGGCCGGCCCATTCCCATGAACATCGACGGCGCCACCGCGGTGATCTATGCCGAACTGGGTTTTCCCGCGCCGCTGGCGCGCGGCCTGTTCTGCCTGTCGCGCTCGGTGGGCATCCTGGCCCATGCCTGGGAACAGACCCAGCAGGGCGGACGCAACAAGGGCCCGATTCCGCGGCAATACCTGCCGCTGTATGAAGGCCAGGCGCCGCGGGAGCTGCCGGCCTGGGCAAGGAAAACCTAGGGTCTTTTAACGCAATTGCTCGGCGGGGCCTGGATCCTGCCGGTACCCGAATCGCCATAACGGCTGACTGCTGAAAGACTGTTCCGCGAGGCCGGCCTGGCGTTGCCGCGGGACATGGTGGAGTCGCTGTCGGTGCTGACCGTTATCGAGCTGATGCTCGATTCTCCGCGCGTGGCCCTGATCCCGGGCGTCGTCGGCATGGTCAGATCGCCGGGCGCAGCCATGGCGGATGGCCGCATCATTGACGGATGGTTATACAGAAGATATAAAATTGGTCAAATAGTCTAATTTATCAGGCGACCCGATATGCCCGGAAAGTCCTTGAGCAGGAAAACACCCGAACAGCAGCTGCTTCTTGCCCAGGTCGGGCAGATTGCCGAAGGTCTGGCGCAAACGTTCGCGCCTTTTACCGAAGTGGTGGTGCACGACCTGCTGGATCCGGCCCATGCGGTGCTGGCGGTCCATAACAACCTGTCGGGCCGCCAGGTCGGGCATCCCGCCACCGAGCTGGGCCTGGCCCGGATCATGGACCCGGCCTGCGAGCAGATCATCGCGAACTATCCGAACCGGTTCGCCGACGGCCGGCAGGCCAAGAGCACCTCCATCGGCATCAAGGATTCGCAGGGGCGCTATGTCGCGGCGCTTTGCATGAACATCGACCTGACGCTTTTCCAGGGCTTCCAGAGCGCGATGGACCGCTTCACCGCGATCCAGGGTTCGACGCCGGCGCAGGAGTCGCTGGACCCTTCCGGGGCCGGGGCCATCCGCGCCCGCATCGACGCGTTCGCCGCGAAAATGGCCGCCACGCCGCGCTCGCTCAAGCCGCGGAGCCGCCGCGCGCTCGTCAAGGAGCTCAAGGCCGCCGGCCTGCTCGAAGTGCGGCGTGCCGCGGACACCATTGCCGCCCATCTTGGCGTCTCGCGCGCCACGGTGTATTCCGATGCGAAATGACGCCCGGCTTCTGCTCCTGGACAAGGATGCCGTCGAGCGATTGCTCGTCCCGGAGGATGTCATCGCCGCGGTACGCGAAGCTTTCGAGCTGCACAGCCAGCGCCAAGGCCGCGTGTTTCCGGTGGTGCGCGAAAAGCTGAGCAGCGGCGGCGTTTTCGGCATCAAGTCGGGCGACGTCGGCTGCCAGGGGCTGCTGGGTTTCAAGGCCGCCGGCTTCTGGCCCGGGAACCGGGCGGTCGGCAGCGAGGCTCACCAGGCCACCGTGCTGTTGTTCGATCCGGCGACCGGACGGCCCCTGTGCGTGATCGACGGCAACGCCATCACCACCGCCCGCACCGCGGCGGCTGGAGCGCTCGGGCTGGCGCTGCTTTCCCGGCAGGACAGCGCCGTGGCCACTGTTTTCGGCACGGGCATCCAGGCCAGGGCGCAGCTCGAATTTGCCCTGCGGGCGCGCCCCGCGCTCAAGCAGGTCCATTACGTGTCGTCCGACCGCGCGCCGCGACCTGGATTCGAGGCCGTGTTCGCCGGGCGGCTCGAACTGGCCTGCGCCATGGACGCCGACGCTGCGGTAAGGCAGAGCGACCTGATCATTACCGCCACCACCGGCACCGGGCCGCTATTCGAGGCGGAGGCGCTGCGCGCGGGAACCCACGTCAATTGCGTCGGCGCGGACACCCGCGGCAAGC
>DAIDKG010000511.1 GCA_027450125.1 Bordetella sp.
CGAAGGCGTCGATGCGGCGCGACACCGTCGCCGGGCTCACGCCCAGTTCGTGGGCTGCCGGCGTCAGCCCCGCAGCGCGCGCCACCGCCAGGAAATAGCGCAGGTCATCCCAATTCATGTGTCTGGCCTTTATTTTTCATATATGAAAAATTATTTTGGAAATTATTCCATATATTTTTCTCAATAGAAAAACAACAATGCGCCATATCCACTCTTTCAGGAAGGCCGCCATGAAAACCCGGACCCTCTACGCGACGCTGATTCTCTCCACGCTCTTCTGGGGCGCCAATTTCAACCTGGGCAAGTTCGTCGTGCATGCGACCGACCCGTTGAGCGCCGCCGCCTGGCGCTTTCTGCTGGCGGGCCTGGCCATGGCTGTGTACATGCTGCTGGCCGAGGGCGTGGACTGGCAGGGCCTGCGCCGCAACCTCCTGCCGCTGGCGGCCATGGCGACGGTCGGCATCTTCGGCTTTAACGTTGCCTTCTTTTTCGGCCTGCAGACGACTTCGTCGGTCAACGGCTCGCTGATCATGACCCTCAACCCCACCATCACCGTCGTTCTCACCGCGCTGGTCCTGGGCGAAGCCATCTCGTGGAAGCAGATGCTGGGCCTGGCCTTGAGCTTCTGCGGCGTCGTCACAGTGGTGTCGGGCGGAAACCCGGCCGCCCTGCTGCGGCATTTCCACTTCGCCACCGGCGATGCCCTGATCCTGGTCGGCAATCTGTGTTGGGCGGCCTACAGCGTGATCGGCAAGAAGTGGGTCAGGAACCTCTCCGCGATCCAGACGACCACCAGCACCATGCTGATCGGCGCGGCGGCCATGATTGCCATCACCCTGGCCACCCACGGCGGATCGATGCCGGTGCCGTCGGCGCAAGGCTTCGGTGCCATCGCCGTCATGGCCCTGTTCGGCACGGTCCTGGCCTACTTGTGGTGGAACAACGGCATACGCACCATCGGACCGGCCCGCACGTCGGTATTCTTCGATCTGGTGCCCATCTTCACCATGCTCATCGCCATCGCGCTGGGCGAGAGGGTGTCGGCGGCGCAAGGCGTCGGAGCCGTGCTGGTGATATCGGGCGTGCTGTTCTCGTCCGGCGCGCTCGATGCGTGGCTGAACCGGGCGCGCGCCACCGGGCAGCCCTGCCGGACGGCGGCCTGAGCGGCGCGGCGCGGCCGTCAGCCGCGCCCGTCCTGCTCGCCCCGCACGACCAGCCCATGGCGGCGGATCTTCTCGTAGAGCGTCGCCTTCGCCATTTTCAATTGCTCGGCGGCCTGCGCGACCGCGCCGCCGGCCTGGGCCAGCGCATCCGCGATCAGGGCCCGTTCGTACTGCTCCACGCGGTCTTTCAACGCCTGGGGAGGCGGCGCCCCGCCGCAGGCGCTCGCCGCGAGATCGTCGGGGATTCCAAGCACGTGGCGATCGGCGGCGTTGCGCAGCTCGCGCACATTGCCCGGCCAGTCGCGCTGCGTCAGGCGCATGCGGTCGCGTTCGGTGAGCAACGGCGCGGGACGCTGATAGCGCACCGCCGCATCGAGCAGAAAATGCTCGAACAGCGGCACGATGTCCTCGCGGCGCTCGACCAGCGGCGGCAGCGAGATGGTCACCACGTTCAGCCGGTACAGCAGGTCGCGCCGGAACGTGCCGGCCGCGACGTGTTCGTTCATGTCTCCCTTGGCCGCAGCCACCACCCGCAGATCGACGCGCACCGGCTGGTTCGCCCCCAGGCGCTCGAGCACGCCCTCCTGCAGCACACGCAGCAGCTTGACCTGCAGCGCAAGCGGCATGCTTTCGATTTCGTCCAGGAAGAGCGTGCCGCCCGAGGCATGCTCGAGCTTGCCGATCCGGCGCTTGGCCGCGCCCGTGAAGGCGCCCTGTTCGTAGCCGAACATCTCCGACTCGAACATGGACTCGGGCATGGCCCCGCAGTTGACCGCGACGAAAGGCTTGTCGCGGCGGGGGGAAAGTTCGTGCAGGCTGCGCGCGACCAGTTCCTTGCCCGCGCCGGTATCGCCGCTGATGAGGATCGAGGCGTCGATGGGTGCGACATTGGCGATCAGGCTGCGAACCTGCTCGATGGCGGGACTGCGGCCGATGATGCGCGAGGCGAGCGAATTATGTCCTGCCAGTTCGCGCCGCAGCGCGAGGTTTTCGAGCTCGAGCCTGCGCCGCTCCAGTGCGCGCCGCACGGTCTCGACCAGGCTTTCGGCCGGAAACGGCTTCTCGATGAAATCGTAGGCGCCGTCGCGCATCGCCTGCACGGCCATGGAAATGTCGCCATGGCCTGTGACGAGGATTACAGGCACGCCCGGCGCGCGCTCGTGGCATTGCGCCAGCAGATCGAGCCCGCTTGCGCCGGGCAGGCGGATATCGCTCACGACCACGCCGGTGAAATCGGGGCCGATCAGCGGCAGCGCAGTTTCGGCCGCGGCAAAACCCATCGTCTCGAAGCCGGCCAGCTGCAGGCTTTGCACGCCGGCGCGGCGCACCAGCTCGTCATCCTCGACATAGAGCACTGCGCCGGTCTGTTGGATATCCATAGTCGTCTGTCGTCCTGGATGGTCTGGTTCAGGCGCCGAGGGCCGGCGCGTCGGTCGGGGCCGCCTGCGCGCGGCGCAGCATCAGCACGAAGAGCGCGCCGCCTTCGGGCGCGTTCTGCACGGCGAGCGAACCGCCGCAGTCGCGAGCGATCGATGAGGAGATCGCCAGGCCGAGCCCCAGCCCCTGCCCCATCTCCTTGGTGGTGAAGAACGGCTCGAAGATGCGCGGCATGACCGCCTCGGGAATACCCGGACCGTTGTCGCGCACCCGGATCACGATCGTCGCGAACCGGACCTGGATGTCGATCTCGATGCGCGGATCGGTCGTGCCGGCTACGGCGTCCAGCGCGTTGCCGAGCAGGTTGATCAGCACCTGCTCGACCCTGAGATCATCGCACTGCACCTGCAATCCGGGGTAGTCGCCGCGCAGGTCGAAATCGGTCACGACATCGATATTGTCCGTACTGTCGGTGACGGTGAGCGCCAAGTGCACCGACGCCAGGCGCTTGCCCAGCAACCCCAGCGCATTGCGCAGCGCGGGCGCCACCGGAGCGCGCAGGCCGCGCGGCCTGGGCCGGGCCACGAACAGCTTGAGCTGGTTGACGATCTTGCCCATGCGTTCGGTGAGCGCGCCGATGGTCTC
>DAIDKG010000512.1 GCA_027450125.1 Bordetella sp.
TGGCCGCGCTGGTGGCCGGCCTGTGCGCGCAGAAGGGCAGCGCGCAGGCGGCCGATTTCCGCGATGCGGCCGGCCTGGGCCGCAAGCGCGCCGTCCAGCTGCTGGAATTCTTCGACCGCGTCGGCTACACGCGCAGGCTGCGCGATGCCCATGTGCTGCGCGAGGACGGTACGGTATTTCGCGTCGCCTGAATCCGGGCGCCGCGGGTGGAAAATGCATAAAAACAAAGGAAAGGACGAGACATGGCTTTACGCATGCAAGACAAGATCGTGCTCGTGACCGGCGCCGGGTCTTCCGGCCCGGGCTGGGGCAACGGCAAGGCCGCCGCGGTGCTGTACGCGCGCGAAGGCGCGCGGGTGTTCGCGGTCGACTACCGGCTCGATGCAGCGCAGGAGACGCAAGGCATCATCGAGTCGGAAGGCGGACAATGCGTCGCGTTCCAGGCCGACGTGTCCCGGTCGGCGGACGTGCAGCGCATGGCACAGGCCTGCGCCGATCACTACGGCGGCATCGACGTGCTGCACAACAACGTCGGCATTGTCGAGACGGGCGGGCCGGTCGAGACCTCGGAAGAGAGCTGGAACCGCGTGATTGCCGTGAACCAGACCAGCGTGTTCCTGACCTGCAAGCACGTCATTCCTCATATGCTCGAGCGCGGAAAGGGCGCCATCGTCAATATCGGGTCGGTGGCCGGCATGCGCTGGGTGGGCTTCCCCTACCTGGCCTACAGCGCGACCAAGGCGGCCCTGATCTCCATGACGTCCAACATCGCCCTGCAATACGCGGCCGACGGCATACGCGCCAATTGCGTGGTGCCCGGCATGCTGAACACGCACCTGATCCGCGAGCCGCTCAAGGAAGCGTACGGCGGGGACGCGGATTCCATGATTTCCCAGCGCGACAGAATATCGCCGACGGGAGCCATGGGCGACGCCTGGGACACGGCCTATGCGGCCCTGTTCCTCGCAAGCGACGAGGCGCGCTATGTGAACGGCTCGACGCTGGTCGTGGACGGCGGCCTGTCGGCGCGCTGCGTCTGAACGGCTATTATTGCTTCGCTACGGAAGGCATCCGCGTCCGGTGGCGCGGCCGGGCTTCAAACCCGGTTGGGGGCGTCAGACGCTTCCAGGTCGGTTCGACTCCGGCTGCCTTCCGCCCGGATCGACGGCCATTGCCGGCCGGCTCATGCCGCGCCGGTACGTTTCCTGGCCGCTGTCCTGGCTGGGTGGCTCGACCCGCGCGCCTTGCCGCGGGCATGCTCGCGGCCGATGGCGTTCAGTCCGGCCAGCGCATAGCTGTGCAGATGTTGCGTGATCGCCTCTCTGGGCATGAGCAGGACTTCCTGCAGCGGACCGGGTATGCCGCGAGCGCCGATCAGCAGCATCAGGCACGGAGCCGCCACGCTGATCGCGCAGCGCGTGATTGCCGGATCGTCCGGCGCGATGCCGGTGATCTCGCCCAGGATGTACCTGACGACGGACACCTTGGGCAGCAGTTCGTTCTTGAACAGCGACTGCAAGTGCGATGAGGGCGCCAGCAGTTCCTGGGCCAGCACTTTCAGGTGCCAGCCATGGGATTGGCTCGTTGCCTGTTCCACGAAGTGGTCGATCAGCGCCAGCAGTTTTTTTGAAGGCGTCAGCCTGCTTCCGGCCAGCAGGCGCAAGTCTGCGAGATTGACCAGCCGGCGGTGCGCCTCGGCCAGCACGGCCTGGTAGAGCCCGCCGCGGCTGCCGAAGTGATAATTGATCGACGCCTGGTCCGCGCCTGCACGGGCGGCGATCGCCTTGCTCGTGGTTTCGGCATAGCCGGCAAGGGCAAAGAGCTCCCCCGCCGCCTCGAGTAGGCGGGTGCGGGTCGCTTCGCCATCGGTGCGCGGTCCGCGCTGGGTTTTGTTCATCGCGTGATCGGTCTGTGCTCAGGCGCGCTGGATTCTTTTCGCAGCATATATTAAATTAAATTTAAATTTAGTAAATGCAGGTCGAGCTCCGACGGCGCCGTCCCGCGAACCTTGCCCGGAAGTCCTTTCATGAAAAAGAGATCGCTCGCCGTCCTGCTGGTCGCCGTCCTGCTTGCCGCCGGGGGCTGGGCATGGTGGCAGGGGCGCGGACACGGCGATGCCGGCGTGCTCGTGCTGTACGGCAACGTGGACATCCGGCAGATCTCGCTGGCCTTTGACGGCAGCGGCCGGGTGACCCAATTGCGCGCGGACGAGGGCGACCGCGTCAAAGCCGGTGCCGTGCTGGCCGTGCTCGATACGCGCGCGCTCGAACTGCGGGCCGAACAGGCGCAAGCGCAAGTCCAGGCCCAGGAGCAGGCCTTGTTACGCCTGCGCAATGGTTCTCGCCCAGAGGAAATCGCCCAGGCCCGAGATCGCTTCATCGCGGCGCAAGCCGACGCCGTGCGCGCCGCGCAGGACCTGGCACGCCTGCAGGGCATAGCCGCCAGTACGCAAGGGCGCGGCGTCAGCAAGCAGGATCTGGACCGCGCCAGGACCGGCCTGCAGGCGGCCAGGGCCCAGGCCGCTGCGCAGCAGGAGGCGCTGCGCCTGGCCGAGCTGGGGCCGCGCAAGGAAGACGTGGCGGCTGCCCGGGCGCAGCGCGACGCCGCCCAGGCGCAGTTGGCGCTGCTGCAGTATGAGATCGGCCAGGGAGTGCTCAGGGCGCCCGCCGATGCGGTGGTGCGTTCGCGCCTGCTGGAGCCGGGCGACATGGCCACGCCGCAGCGGCCGGTGTTCGCGCTGGCGCTGACGAGGCCCAAATGGGTGCGTGTCTACGTGAGCGAGGCCGACCTGGGCAGGATCAAGCCGGGGATGCCGGCGAGCGTCTTCACCGACAGCCACCCCGACCAGCCCATCGCCGGCAAGGTCGGGTATATCGCATCGGTGGCCGAGTTCACCCCCAAGGCGGTGCAGACGCAGGAGTTGCGCACCAGCCTGGTCTACGAAGTGCGGGTGCGCGTCGCCGACAAAAGCGATGTGCTGCGCCTGGGCCAGCCGGCCACGGTGCGCCTGGACGTGGGCAAGTGATCATGCCTGCAATCGACACCATCGTCGCCGCCCGGCAGGTGTGCAAGACCTTTGCATCGCCGGCTGGCGGGGAGGTGCGCGCCGTCGACGGCATGACGCTGGCGATTCGCAGCGGCGAGCTGACCGCGCTGGTGGGCCCGGATGGTGCGGGCAAGACCACGCTCATGCGCATGGTGGCCGGCCTGCTCAAGCCCCAGGCGGGCAGCCTGCAGGTCTGCGGCCTGGATGTCGCCGTCGACGCGCAGGCGGTGCAGGGCCGCATCAGCTACATGCCGCAGCGCTTCGGACTGTACGAAGACCTGAGCGTGCAGGAGAACCTGGACCTGTACGCCGACCTGCACGGCGTGCCGCGCCAGGCGCGCCGCCAACGCTATGCGCGCCTGCTGGAGATGACGGACCTGGCGCGGTTCACCGCGCGGCCCGCCGGCAAGCTGTCCGGCGGCATGAAGCAAAAGCTCGGCCTGGCTTGCACCCTGGTGCGCTCGCCGGAGCTGCTACTGCTGGACGAACCCAGTGCCGGCGTCGCTCCGCTGTCGCGGCGCGACCTGTGGACGATCCTGCGCCAGTTGGTCGAATCAGAAAAGCTCAGCATCATCGTCAGCACCGCCTATATGGACGAGGCCGAGCGCTGCGCCCGGATATTCGTGATGCATCAAGGGCGCCTGCTGGCGCAGGGCACTGCGGCGTCGCTGAGC
>DAIDKG010000513.1 GCA_027450125.1 Bordetella sp.
GGGGGTGGGCGCCTTGGGGCTGGCGTGCAGCAGGGCCCGCACGGCGCCGCAGTCGTAGGCGCGCTGCAGGTTGGCCAGGGTGACTTCGTGGGCGGTTTCCGCGTCCATCGCGAAGAGGGCGGCGCGGGCTATTGGGTAGGCGTTGAATAGGATCGACATGGTGATTGCTATTGTAGTTTGTCGGGTTCTTCAGGCGTCCGTCTTGGCTGCGCGGGCCCGGTCGGCTCCGAAGCGTCGGGTTTGGGCACCGCAAGGAAGTACCCCCAAGCCCCCCGAGGGGGCGCTTGCCTTGGGGCGGCCCGGCGGCAAGCAGCGCCCAAAGTCCCTTCGGGACTGCCCCGACTCTTAAGTCGCCCGACCGGGCTCACTCGGCCAAGACGGACTCGCGGTTACTCTTGCTGCCAGCGTCCGTCGATCAGTTTTTGTTGCGGCTGGAAGCCGGCCTTGTAGGACATCTTGGGGCTTTCGGCGATCCAGTAACCCAGGTAGAGCCAGGGGAGGTCGAGCAGGCGGCATTGTTCGATCTGCCACAGGATGGCATAGGTGCCCAGGCTGCCCGCCATGTCGGGGTCGTAGAAGGTGTAGACCGACGACAGGCCTTCGTCGAGGACGTCGATGATGGAGACGATGGCCAGTTCGTCTTCGGGGGTGCGAAATTCGACCAGTCGGGTGTTGACGCGGGTGGTCAGCAGGAACTGCGCGTACTGGGTGCGGCTATCGTCGTCCATGCCGCCGCCGGGGTGGCGGCCTTGCTGGTAGCGGCTGTAGAGTTTGTAGTGCTCGGGCGACCAGGCCGGTTCGGCGACGAAGGGCTGCAGCGATCGGTGCTGCTTCCAGGCGCGGCGCTGGCTACGGGTGGGCGTGTAGGCGGCGGCGTCGACGCGCACCGGAATGCAGGCCTTGCAGTGGTCGCAATGCGGGCGATAGGTGAACAGGCCGCTGCGGCGAAAGCCCTGCTCGACCAACTGGGAGTAGGTGCCGGCATTGATCAGGTGGGCGGGCGCGGCCACCTGCGAACGGGCCTGCTGGTCGGGCAGGTAGCTGCACGGGTAGGGTGCCGTCGCATAGAACTGCAGCGTGGAGAAAGGGAGCTCGTTTAGCTGGCTCATGATGGATTGCCGGGGAAGGTGGCAGTCTTTATTATCGCGCCAGATTCCCGTCGCGCCAGACCCGGATTCTTCGGGCGCTGTGCCGAAAGGGCCTGCGCGAACGGGCCTGCGAGGGCGCCTGCGGCAGGGCAGCGGCGAGCGAGACGCTACCTTGCCCGCTTTCACGGCCCGCTGCAACGCCCTGCGGCCGCGTCCTGCCGCGGGCTGCGACCCTCCCGCGTCCAGGCTCCCGGGAAATGAGCCATTGAAACTGGACTCCTACAGCGGCTTCAGCTCGCCTGCCAGATTGAGGATGCCGGGACGCCACGCAGGGCCGGGCTCATCGACCGTGCGCTCCAGATGCCGCATGAAGTCGGCGCGATCGACAGGCCTGGCGCCAAGGCTGGCCAGATGCCGGGTCTCCTGCTGGCAGTCTATCCACTCCACGCCGTTGGCGCGCAGGAAGGCGACCAGGTGGGCCAGGGCGATCTTGGAGGCGTCGGTCTGCCGCGCGAACATGGACTCGCCGAAGAACATCCGGCCCAGGCTCACGCCGTACAGGCCGCCGGCGAGCTGGCCGTTCATCCATGTTTCGATGCTGTGCACGCCGCCCGCCTCGTGCCAGGCGCGGTAGGCATGCTGCACCTCGGGCATGATCCAGGTGCCGTTCTGGCTGTCGCGCGGCGCGGCGCAGCCGGTCAGGACATCGGCGAAGGCGGTGTCGACCTTGACCACCACGCTTGGGGCGGGACCGGCGGATTCGGCCTCGATGCGGCGCAGGCGTTTTCGCAATGAGTGCGACGGTGCGAAATCGGCGCAGGCCAGCACCATGCGCGGATGCATGCTCCACCACAGTATGGGTTCTCCCGGCGCATACCAGGGAAAGATGCCTCGGCGATAGGCCTGGATAAGCCGGCCGACGGACAGATCCGCGCCGAAGGCCAGCAGGCCGGGCGGGTCATCGAGCGCCTGGTCCGCGGGCGGGAAGGGCGTATCGAGGTTCAGCCAGGGCAGTTTCAATTCAGAGCGGTGTCTTCAATGCGTATTGCCGTACCGGGAATACGCCGCGCTTGCTGTCTTCGACATAGTGGCGCAAGGTGGACGACACCGAATGGAAAGACAGCTCGCTCCAGGGGATGTCGGCCAGGTCGAAATAGCGCGCTTCCAGGCTTTCCTGGCCGGGGTTCAGTTCGGGGTCGGTCGCGTCGGCCAGATAGAACACGTGCACCTGGCCGATGTGGGGCAGGTCCACCATGGTGTAGAGCGGGCCGATTTCCACGCACGCGCCGGATTCTTCCAGGGTTTCGCGCTCGGCGCCCTGCACCGTGCTTTCGTTCAGTTCCAGGAATCCGGCGGGCAGCGTCCAGGTGTCGTAGCGCGGCTCGATGGCGCGCCGGCACAGCAGTATCTTGCCCTGCCAGCGCGGCAGCGTGCCCACCACCACGCGCGGATTCTGGTAATGAATGGCGCCGCAATGGTCGCAGATGTCGCGCTCGCGATTGTCGTCGTCGGGAATGCCGCGCCGTATCGACGCCCCGCATTGCGAGCAGAACCGGGCAAGGCGGGGGGCCGGGAAATAGCGGGTGGGCTCGGAAGCAGTCATGCGGACGATTCTAACCGGCCGTACGGGGCGCCGGATTGGCGTGAAAACCCAGGCGGCCCGGGAGGTCGGCCCGGGCCAGGCGCGCAAGCGGCGCGGGCGGGCTGCCGTCGAGCGAAATGCCGGGCAGAGCGGCGCTGGCGTCGGCCAGGCCTTGTTCCAGTGCATGCAGGGCCGGCTCCCCCGCCGCCGTGCGCAGCCGTTCCAGCAAGGGTGACAGTTCTCGGTCATCCACCATGCCGGGTCCCTGGACGGTGGTGGCGTACAAGCGGCCGCCTTCGTCCAGCCACCAGTGGGTGACCTGTCCCGCGGCCAGGCCGGTATGCGTCTGCAGGCCCGGGCCGGCGTCGGCCCGGCGCAGCACATAGGGCGCCGCATCCAGGCGCACATAGGCCCGTTGCGGCCCGTTCTGCACATACCAGTCCCGGCTTTCGCAGGTGTAGTTGCGATCCATGAAAGCCAGCACGCCGGGGTGGGTGATGGTCTGGCCCGGGCCGCCCGCCGCCGCGTCGCCCGC
>DAIDKG010000514.1 GCA_027450125.1 Bordetella sp.
ATCGCGGTGCTGACGGTGGGCTTCTTCGGCGCGCACTCCATGGTCAGCGCCTGGGTGGGCACACGGGCCAGAATGGGCAAGGCGCAGGCCTCGTCCCTCTACCTGTTCACCTATTACATGGGGTCCAGCGTCGTGGGTTCGCTGGGCGGCCTGTTCTGGACCTGGGACGGCTGGTTCGGTGTGGCGGCAATGACCGGCCTGCTGGTCGCCGCGGGCATCGCGATCGCAGGGATGCTTAGCCGGCAGCCTGCGCCTCAGCCCGGGCGGGCCTGACGAAAAAACGCCCGCACAATTGAACTGCACCCTCAAAGCTGGACGCAATGCGCTCGGCTTTGAGGGTGCGTTGCAAGGGTGCCTGGGCGCTTAGCGCACCCGCATGCCCGGCTCGGCGCCCGGGAAGGGTTCGAGCACGTAGATGCCGGGGTTGACGGCTTCGTCGGCATGGCTGGCGGCCAGCACCATGCCTTCGGAAACGCCGAACTTCATCTTGCGCGGAGCCAGATTGGCGACCATGACGGTGAGCTTGCCGATCAGGTCTTGCGGCTGGTAGGCCGACTTGATGCCCGAGAACACATTGCGGTGGCGGCCTTCGCCCACGTCCAGCGTCAGGCGCAGCAGCTTGGTCGAGCCCTCGACGTGTTCGCAATTGACGATCCTGGCGATGCGCAGATCCACCTTGGCGAAGTCGTCGATGGAGATGGTTTCGGCCAGCGGCTCACCGCCGGGCACCGTTGCAGGCGTTTCGGGCACGGCACCGGCCGCCGCGGCATCGGCCGCCGGTTCGAACAGGTCGTCGAGCATTTTGGGTTCCACGCGCTGCATCAGGTGCTTGAAGGGGGCGACCGTCTGCGGCAGCCTGCCGGCGTCGGCCCAGACGAAGTCGGCCGCATTGCCGAACAGCTCGTGCGCCACGCGGCGTGACAGCTCGGGCAGCACCGGGGCCAGCATCACCGATAGGGCCTTGAAGCCGGCCAGGGCGCGCGAGCAGACGTCCTGCAGCTGCGCCTTGCGCGCCGCGTCGGCATTGGCCCAGTCCTTGGCGAGCACCCAGGGCTGGGCGGCGTCGAAGGCCTGGTTGATGCGGTCCGCGATGGCCATGATCTCGCGGATGGCGCGGTTGTATTCACGCGCCTCGAAGGCTGCGCGGGCGGCCTCGGCGGCGGCGGCATACTCGGCCGACAGCGCGGCGGTGTCGCCCTGCGCGGTTTCCAGATACGCCAGAGCGCCGTCGAAATACTTGGTGATGAAGTTGGCCGCGCGGCTGGCGATGTTGATGTATTTGCCCACAAGGTCGCTGTTGACGCGGGCGATGAAGTCCTCGGGATTGAAGTCCAGGTCTTCGACGCGGGCGTTGAGCTTGGCGGCCAGGTAGTAGCGCAGCCATTCGGCGTTCATGCCGATTTCCAGGTAGCGCAGCGGCGAGATGCCGGTGCCGCGGCTCTTGGACATCTTCTCGCCGCTGACGGTGATGAAGCCGTGCACATTGACCGCGTCGGGCGTCTTGCGGCCGGCGAACTTGAGCATGGCGGGCCAGAACAGCGCGTGGAAATAGATGATGTCCTTGCCGATGAAGTGCACCTGCTCGGTGGTGCCGTCCGGGTCGAGCAGGGCGTCGAAGTCCAGGCCCTTGAGCGCGCAATAGGCCTTGAGCGAAGCCAGATAGCCCACCGGGGCGTCCAGCCACACATAGAAGTACTTGCCCGGCGCGTCGGGGATCTCGATGCCGAAGTAGGGCGCCTCGCGCGAGATGTCCCAGTCGCCCAGGCTCGATTCGCCGCCGTCGGCGCCCACCCATTCGCGCGTCTTGCCCAGCATCTCGGGCTGCAGGTGGGGCGTGCCCCGGGTGTTGCTGCCCGCCGTCCATTCGCGCAGGAACTGCACGCAGCGCGGGTCGGACAGCTTGAAGAAGAAGTGCTCGGACGTCTTGAGCACCGGCGTGGCGCCGGTCAGCGCCGAGTACGGGTTGATGAGGTCGGTGGGGGCGTAGGCCGCGCCGCAGACTTCGCAGGAGTCGCCGTACTGGTCCTTGGCGTGGCACTTGGGGCATTCGCCCTTGATGTAGCGGTCGGCCAGGTACATGCCCTTGACCGGGTCGTAGAACTGTTCGATGTCGCGCGTGGCGATCAGGTCCTGCGCCTTGAGCGCGCGGTAGATGTCCTGCGACAGGGCGGTGTTTTCCGGCGTGTCGGTCGAATGCCAGTGATCGAACCTGACATGAAAGCCGTTCAAATACTGCGGGCGTTCGGCCGCATAGCGGGCTACCAGCTGCTGCGGCGTAATGCCTTCCTTCTCGGCCTTGAGCATGATGGGGGCACCGTGCGCATCGTCGGCGCCCACGAAGTGCACCGTATGCCCGGCCATGCGCATGGCCCGCACCCAGATGTCGGCCTGGATGTATTCCATGATGTGGCCGATGTGGAAGGAGCCGTTGGCGTAGGGAAGGGCGGTGGTGACGAATAGCGTGCGGGACGTCATGACTGGCTGTCTTTGCTGGTCGAGAGGGGAAAACCTCTGATTTTAGAGGTTCTGTGGCGTGAGCTTGTTTTTAGTGCGCCGGGCGGGGTTCTTGAGGCGCCGAGGCTGCCCTGCGCAATTCCGATGCTCGCCGCTTCCGCGGCTGTGCTTCGGATAGCTCCGGGTTGCTCGCCTCTCAGCCGCCTGATAGCGCGGTTTCAACGGCCTATCATGCGCTGATGCTGGGAGCCGTCGGTAGGGGCAAGGGAGTCCGAAGCGCGGGGTGGCCATCCGCAGCCCGCCGGGCGAGCATCGGAACTCCCGCAGTCCTGCCGGCGGCGGCTTGAGAAAACCAGCGATTCGGGGAAATTCAGTGAATTTCGCGCGCCTGGACGTCGATGACGTCGGTGGCAGCCTTGGCATACGGCTGGCCGGGCGCGTTGAACGGATGCATCGGGCCGCGCCGCTGCTGCCAGTAGGCGCGCACGCCGAAAGGCTTGCCGCGCAGTCTGGCCACGACATAGAGCA
>DAIDKG010000515.1 GCA_027450125.1 Bordetella sp.
ATGCCCGAGGCCAGGGCCAGGCGGCGGCGCTCGGCCTGCACGCGCTCGGCATAGCCGTCGTCCACCGAGGTGCCCTCGTAGCAGGCCAGGCCGGCGGCCACCGAACCGCGCTGGTTGATGCAGTCGCGCAAAATGGTCGAACCCACGATGATGTTGGACACCGGGTCCAGCGGATTGGCCTTGCCCTTGCCCTGTTCGGCGAGATTGGCGAACTTGTCCTTGTGGATCCGGGGCATCACCTGCATGAGGCCCTGGGCGCCCTTGGAACTCTCAGCCATGGGGTTGTAGCTGGACTCGACGGCGATCACCGCCAGCACCAGCAGCGGATCGAGCTTTTTCTCGTGGGCCACCCGGAAAGCGGTGTCGACCAGCGTCTCGGTGGCGTTATAGGCCACCTTGTATTTGCGCGAAATATAGCTGCGCAGCGATTGGGCCTGCGGGCCGGAAGGGATGATCGCCGCCACGTTGGCCGGATGGGCGACCGCATGCCGCACCGAACCCGGCAGGGTGGTGACGGCGCTGTCGGAAACGTCCGGCACGGCCATGGCAACGGTCGCGGCGCTGTCGCCAGCGGGAACCGCATCATTGTCCGCCGAAAGCTGCGTGGCGGACTCGGGAGCGAGGGCAGTCAACAAGGCTCTGTGCACCTGTAGCGCCTGGTCGCGCAGACCAGGCAAGGCAAACCCCATACTGACCGTGACGATGACCGCAATGCCGAGATAAACGGAACTAATGCGCAGCCATTCAGCCAGCTGGTGGTGCACTCCTTGGGCCAGGCGCCTGAAAAGGCCGGCCATTGACGCATCAGTCATGAGACCTCCTGCGTAGAAGTGAAGTGAGGCCGCATGTTAACCACAAAGCATGGAGGTAAATGTAACTATATCTACCAGAATTTGTACGGGGACATATCTCTCCCGTCCCCTTCTTCCCCGGGGACGGGAACGATCCGAAACTCACATCCAGAAACAACACTGCTACACTGGAACGTGCTGAAATTGCTCTGTACGCTTGAAATAAGCCACTGATTCATAAGGCATTTGTGAAATACAAAGATTTGCGCGACTTCGTCTCCCAGCTCGAGAGCAGGCAGGAACTCAAGCGCATCGCCATCCCCGTCTCCACCCGTCTGGAAATGACCGAGATCGGCGACCGCGTCCTGCGCGCCGGCGGACCGGCCCTGCTGTTCGAGAATGCGCGGCACAACGGCGCGCCGGCCGGCATGCCGGTGCTGGCCAATCTGTTCGGCACGCCTGGCCGCGTGGCCTGGGGCATGGGCGCCGAAGACGTCGGCGCCCTGCGCGAGGTGGGCGAATTGCTGGCGTCGCTGCGCGAACCCGAGGCGCCCAAGTGCCTGCGCGATGCCTTCGCCAAGGTGTCCATGCTCAAGTCGGCCCTGTGGGACATGAGTCCCAAGACCGTACGCAGCCCGGCCTGCCAGGAAATCGTCTGGGAAGGCCGGGACGTGGATCTGGGGCGCCTGCCCATCCAGACCTGCTGGCCGGGCGACGCGGCGCCGCTGCTCACCTGGGGCCTGGTCATCACCCGTGGCCCCAACGCCAGGCGGCAGAACCTGGGCATCTACCGGCAGCAGCCCATCGCGCCCAACAAGCTCATCATGCGCTGGCTGTCGCACCGCGGCGGCGCGCTGGACTTTCGCGACCATGCGCAGGCCTACCCGGGCCAGCCCTTTCCCATCGCCGTCGCCCTGGGCGCAGACCCTGCCACCATATTAGGCGCAGTCACGCCGGTGCCCGACAGCCTGTCCGAATATCAGTTCGCCGGACTGCTGCGCGGCTCGCGCACCGAGACGGCCAAGGCCATCGGCAGCGAGCTGTCGGTGCCGGCCTGGGCCGAGATCGTGCTGGAAGGCCGCATCCTGCCGGCCGGCGATCCGGGCGCCCTGGCGCCCGACGCGCCCGATGGCGTGCCGCCCCCGCCCGATACCGGCTACGAAATGGCACTCGAGGGCCCCTACGGCGATCACACCGGCTACTACAACGAGCGGGACTGGTTTCCGGTGTTCACCGTGGACCGCATCACCATGCGGCGCAATCCCCTCTACCATTCCACCTACACCGGCAAGCCGCCCGACGAGCCGGCCGTGCTGGGCGTGGCCCTGAACGAGGTGTTCGTGCCCTTGCTGCGCCGGCAACTGCCCGAGATCGTTGACTTCTACCTGCCGCCCGAAGGGTGCAGCTACCGCCTGGCGGTAGTGTCGATCCGCAAGCAGTACCCCGGCCACGCCAAAAGGGTGATGTTCGGGCTGTGGAGCATCCTGCGCCAGTTCATGTACACCAAATTCATCGTGGTGGTGGACGCGGACGTCGATGTGCGCGACTGGAAGGAAGTGATCTGGGCCATGACGACCCGGATGGACCCGGTGCGCGACACCTTGCTGGTGGAGAACACGCCCATCGACTACCTGGACTTTGCTTCGCCGGTGTCCGGGCTCGGAGGCAAGATGGGACTGGACGCCACGAACAAATGGCCTGGCGAGACGACCCGCGAGTGGGGCACGCCTATTCGGATGGACGAGGACGTGAAGAAGCGCGTTGACGCCATGTGGGGCGAGCTGGGTCTTTGACCTCCGGCTCGCTCCCGGCGCGCCAGGCCTTGTAGAGCTCCCAGCCGGCCAGACCGATCGTGACCGCCCGCAACACGCTGCGGCTGCCTATCCTGCCCAGTACGAGGGAGGACAGCGCCGACCCGATCACCGGATGGCGCTTGGCCAGATCGACCAGTTGGCCCGGCAGCGCGCCCCAGCCGCCTTTTTTTCCGGCCATCAGGCCGGACAGCGCCGCGCGCAGCAGCATGCGCGGGCGCCAGGCCTGCGTGGCCTGGGCCAACTGCCCGGCCAGGGTCTCGCGTTCGAGGGCGGCCCGGGTGCGCAATAGCTCGATGCGTGCCTGGCGGTCGGCGCGATTGAAGGCCCGGGCCATTCAGGTCTCCTGCCCGGCCGGACCGGCTTCGGAGCGGCCGGCTCGCTCCAGCGCGGCGACATCGCGCTCGAGCACATCGAGCGTCGCGGCAAAAGGCATGGGCCGATCGGCCAGTTCGCGCCGCACCTTGTAGAGCAGCGCCAGGCCGACCGCAGCGTACAGGCCGCCCAGGCAGATGAGCGCGATATAGCGGTGTTCGGTGGGCCAGAAGGCCACCGCGACGGCGGCGGTGAAAACCAGCAGCGCCAGGGTCAGGAACAGCAGGGCCGCGGCCGCCAGCCCCAGCAGGACGAGCAGCCGCGACTTTTCCTCGGCGGCCTCGATCGACACGAGCTCCAGCCGCGTGCGCACCAGCCCCAGCAGGCTGGAAGGCAGGCCTCCCAGGGATCGGCGCAGATTCATGGCGTGGCGGTCGACGGCCGGCCGGTCAGCGGCGGCTGATCAGCATGCCGATCAGCAGGCCGGCGCCGGCAGCGATTCCGATGGCCTGCCAGGGCCTGTCGTGCACATAGTCGTCGGTGACACGGGCCGCGCGGCGGCCCTTCTGGATGACGGCATCCTGCGCATCGTAGAGCGTATCGCGGGTGCGCTTGAGCGCAGCCATGGCCCGCTCACGCAACTCGGCGGCCTTTTCGCCGGTCGTGCTGGCGGCCTCGCGCAACAGTTCCTCCGCGTCGTCGAGGCTGGTCTTGGCTGTGTCGATCAGTCTTTCCTTGATTACATCGGCCTGGGTCGCGGTCATATCTCAGCTCCTTGAAAACAATGTAAGCAAAACCATGATACCAGCGGCCGGGCCTCTCGTTGAAGGCTCGCGGCTCGAGGTTGCTACGGCTTGCTACGGACGCTCAGCGCAGCTGCGTGAGCGTCACGCTGGAGCGGCCGTCGTCCTGCGCGATGTCCTGCTTGACCACTAGGCCGAGCTTGGGGCAATACCAGTCGGTCACCGTGCTGCGCACGCCCGCGACGGGCAGCACGAGTCCGTTGAACGACAGCTTGACCGGGTCGGTGGAGCGCGAATACGTGATGGGCAGGCAGGACTGGCCGCCGCGGGGCGTCTCCATGATGCGCGCGGCGCCGACAGTCTTGGGGCCGATATGCACGGCGACGGCCGGCTGCCGGCCCACCGGTGAATCGGATCCGATGCTCAGGCGGTACGAGGCGCCCGGCAGGCGCTGGCCCTTGTGCACCCCATCGTAGGCAAAAAGGCCCAGCATGCGCAGATCGAACTGGCCGTCGCTCGGCCGCGATGCGCCTGCCTGGCCATAGTGCACGAACGACGCCTGCCCGCCATGGACCGTCATCAGGTAATCGAGCCGGGTCGAGCCGGCCGGGATGCCCAGGTAGACGAAGCTGGCGGACCCCTGCACGCGCGCCCGGCACTGGCCGGGCCCCGGTCGGGTCACATCGGAAAACGCCAGGTCGGCCGATAGCGTCGTCGGTCCCTGGCCGGTGAACTGCGCCACACCGCCGTCATGCATGAAGGCTGCGTCGCATACGCCTGCGCGAGCCGATGCCGCGCCCGCCGCCAACGACACCGCGAGTGCTGTTATGTATAGCCATTTGCCATGTATCGCCACGGCCTGCTCCTGAAAAATTGCCTCTGCGCCATGCCGTCGGCCATCCTGACCCCCGGCCCGATCCATACTACACCGGGCCCGCTGGCACGCCGCTGCCCTCGCGGCGTTGCGGTAGCCGTTCGCAACAAGACCCGTAGCGTGACCGTCAAATCACTTCCAGGCATATGTATTCAACAAAACCTCTGTTGTAAGAATATTGATGCCGCCTTTATGCTGTGCCACAGCAATTGAGCGCCCGATCCTGCACGGCACCCCATGAAACTATTCCCTCTCTTTGCCGATCTGCAAGGTCGGCATGCCCTGGTCGTGGGCGGCGGCGCAGTCGCTGCCCGCAAGGCCCAATCCCTGCTGGACGCCGGCGCCCAGGTGACGGTTGGCGCCCCGGGGCTGGACGCCGCGCTCGCCGAACTGGTCGCCGCGGGCCGCCTGGCCCATCTGCGCGGCCGCTTCGAGCCGGCATGGCTGGAAGGCGCCTGGCTGGTCATCGCGGCGACCGACGACCGCGCCGTGAACGCGGCCGTGCAAGCCGCCGCGCAGACCCGCCAGGTTTTCTGCAATGTCGTCGACGATCCGCAGCTGTCGTCGTTTCAGGTACCCTCCATCGTCGATCGCTCGCCTCTGGTCGTGGCGATCTCCTCCTCCGGCGTCGCACCGGTGCTGGCGCGACGCCTGCGCGTACGGATCGAGGCACTGCTGGATCACGCGCTGGGGCCGCTGGCCGAGCTGGCCGCGCGCTATCGCGCCCGCATCCGCGGCGCGCTGCCCGACCTGGGCGCGCGCCGGCGCTTCTACGACTGGCTGCTGGACGGCCCGGTCGCCAGCCTGCTGCGCAGCCGGCAGCCGGACGCCGCCGAAACCGCCTTGCGCCAGGCGCTCGAGCAGACGCAGGCCGTGCCGGCGGGCCGCGTCGTGCTGGTGGGCGCGGGTCCCGGCGATCCAGGCCTGCTGACGCTCAAGGCGTTGCGCGCCCTGAACGAGGCCGACGTGATCCTGTACGACCGCCTGGTCAGCGACGCCGTGCTGTCGCTGGCGCGCCGCGATGCCGAGCGCATCGAAGTGGGCAAGCGCCTGGGAGAGAACCATGAGGCCACGCAGTCCCGCATCCACGCCCTCATGGCCGAGCATGCCCGCGCCGGCCGGCGCGTGGTGCGCCTGAAGGGCGGCGACGCCTTCATCTTCGGTCGCGGCGGCGAAGAACTGGAGTATCTGCGTGAGCAGGGCGTGCCGTACGAGGTCGTGCCCGGGATCACCGCCGCACTGGCTTGCGCGGCCTACGCCGGCATTCCGCTCACGCACCGCGACCACGCCCAGTCGGTGCGGCTGGTCACGGCGCACTGCCGCGAGGACGAGGACGCGCTGGACTGGGATGGCCTGGCGCGCGGGCAGCAGACGCTGGCTTTCTATATGGGCGTCAAACAGCTGGATCTGCTGTCACAAAGGCTGATCGCGCACGGCCGGTCGGCCGATACGCCGGTGGCGCTGGTGGAAAACGGCAGCAGGCCCGAGCAGCGCGTCGTCTCGGGTACGCTGGCGCAGCTGCCTGCATTGGCGCAAAGCCATGGCGTGCGGGCGCCCGCGCTGCTCATCGTGGGAGAAGTGGCGGGCCTGGCCCGCAAGCTGCATTGGTATGGGAGCCATCTGGCCTGACGGCCGGGCGCCGACATTTGACTGCCTTCTAGGCGTGCGCGGCGGCCGCAGGACTGCATCGCGTCCTACTCCACCTTCTGCTTGGTCCCGAAAATGCGGTCGCCGGCGTCGCCCAGCCCGGGGATGATGTAGCCGTGCTCGTTAAGCCGCTGGTCCACCGAGGCCGTGTAGATCTGCACGTCCGGATGCGCGTCGAGCACTTTCTGGATGCCCTCGGGCACCGCCACCAGCACCAGCGCGCGGATGTCGCGGCAGCCGGCGCGCTTGAGCATGTCCACCGTCGCAAGCATCGAGCCGCCGGTGGCGAGCATGGGGTCGACGATGAGCGCGACGCGCTGCTCGATCTCGCCCACCAGCTTTTCCAGGTAGGTGTGCGCCTGCAGCGTCTGCTCGTTGCGCGCCAGGCCCACCACGCTGACCTTGGCCCCGGGGATCAGCGTCAGCACGCCGTCGAGCATGCCCAGGCCGGCGCGCAGGATCGGCACCACGGTGATCTTCTTGCCGGCGAGCTTTTCCACCTGCACGGCGCCGCTCCAGCCTTCGATCTGGGCCGGGCACAGCGGCAGGTCCTTGCAGGCTTCGTAGGTCAGCAGCGCGCCGATCTCGCTGGCCAGCTCGCGAAAGCTCTTGGTGCTCAGGTCGGCGCGGCGCATGATGCCCAGCTTGTGGCGCACCAGCGGATGACGGATTTCATGGACAGGCATGTGTATCTCTTGGGAAATCGAAAAGTGGGGGCGCTCAGCGCCGGGCCAGCCAGGCTGCGAGCGCGTTGTCGAAATATCGTAGCGCGCCGGCCTTCTCGTCGGCCTTCTCGTTGTTGACCAGGCACACCACGATATAGCGCTTGCCGCTCGCGCCCGTCACGTAGCCGGCCATGGCGCGCACATTGCGCAGCGTCCCGGTCTTGAGGTGGGAGCGTCCGGTCGCCTCGTCGTGGCGCAGGCGCTTTTTCACGGTGCCGTCCTCGCCCAGGATGGCCAGCGACGACACGAACTCGGGCATGTAGGGGGATTTCCAGGCCGCGGCGAGCAGCGCCGCCAGGTCGTCGGCCGAGACCCGCGCCCGGCGCGACAGGCCGGCGCCGTTGCCCAACACCAGTCCCGGCATGGGCAGACCCTGTCCGGCCAGCAGACGCGAGACCACCGCGTCGCTGCTGGCCACCGTGGCCGGCCGCAGGCCGCGCTCGGCGCCCACGGTCAGCAACAGGGTACGCGCCATGACGTTGTTGCTGTGCTTGTTGATGACGCGGATCACATCGCTCAGTTCCGGTGAGTCATGGCTGGCCAGCACGGTGCCGTCGGCCGGCGCCGGGCCGTCGCGCACCTGCCCGGTCATCGTGCCGCCCAGTTCCTTCCATAGTTCGCGGAACACGCCGGCCGTCTGGGCCGGCTGCGTCAGCGCCAGGCGATACAGGCTGAAGTCGCCGCAGGCGCCGGGGATCGTACCCGACAGCTTGAAGGTCGTGCCTTGCGGCGTGGACACCGGCGTGGTGTAAATCTCGTACGGCCCGCGGCAGGCGGCATCGCTCCAGTCCAGCTTGCCCTCGACCTTCACATTGGGCAGGGGCGGGTCCATCACCACCCGCCATGCATGCGTCGCGGCTTCGGGCGTGAACATCAGGCGCTGCGCGCCGAAGCCCACCATGAAGGCATCCGGGCTGGCGTTGTAGGCGCGGTCCGGCGCGTCGTCGAAAGCGCCCGGATCGGTCGCCACGTTGCCGAAGATGCTGCGATCCACCACCACGTCGCCGATCTGCCTCACCCCCTGCAGCCGCAGATCGCGCAGCAGCATCCACAGGTCCTGCAGCATCAGGTCCGGGTCGCCCGCGGCCCGCACGTACAGCGGTCCGGACAGCACGCCGTCGACGATCGGCGCACCCGGATTGCTCACCAGATCGGTCGTCCACTTGTACGTGGGCCCCAGCTCGGACAAGGCCGTCCAGGTCGTCACCAGCTTCATCACCGACGCCGGATTGCGCGGCACCTGCGCGTTGACCGCCGCCAGCCGCCGTCCGCCGACTTCCTGCACGACCAGCGACATCGAACTTTGCGGCATGCCCGTCTCATGCCAGGCCGAGGCCAGTTCGGCCGGCAGGGCCTGCCCGGACGCACGCGCCGCGCACAAGGCCACGACGACCGCAGCCCACCCTGATTTACGCCAGATTCTTTGCATAGCCACGTATTAATTAGCCGATAAAAAAATGCGCTGAGTATCGAAGACGCTCTGAGTATCGGCGCCGTGGGCGTAAAGCGCCCCGGCGCCTAAGTGACGGGGCAGTCCCGCAGGGACTTCGGCCGCCTAAGGCGGCGGCCGAACCCGTCACTTCGAAGCCGGGGCGCTTTACGCCCACGGCGCCGATACGACTTAAGAACCGAGCACAGCAGCCTCAAAACACCGCCGATCAGACGGCAGCCCAGAAGCATACCCAAACGCAGCTTAAAATAACGGGTTGATCAGCATCCAGACCATCCCAGCGTGACCTCTGCCCAAACGCCAGCCCTGACCCTGGCCGACTTCGACTACCACCTCCCCGACGAGCTCATCGCCCAGCACCCTGCCGCCGAGCGGCGCGGCAGCCGCCTGCTGCACCTGGACGGCAAGGGACAGGTGCACGACCTGCAGTTTCCCGACCTGGCGGCCCTCGTGCGCGAGCACGACCTGCTCGTGTTCAACGACACCCGCGTCATCAAGGCGCGGCTGCTGGGCTGCAAGGCCACCGGCGGCAAGGTCGAAGTGCTGGTCGAACGCATCGTGGAGCCCGACCGGGCCCTGGCCCACGTGCGCGCCAGCAAGTCCCCCGGGCCCGGCACTGTCCTGCACCTGGCAGAGGCCTTCGACGCGCAGGTGCTGGGCCGCCAGGGCGAGCTTTTCGACCTGCGCTTTCCCGCGCCGGTGCTCGGCCTGCTCGACGCCCACGGTGCCACGCCGCTGCCGCCCTACATCACGCATAGCGCGCAGGCCGAGGACGACAGCCGCTACCAGACTGTCTACGCCCGCGAACCCGGCGCCGTGGCCGCCCCCACTGCCGGCCTGCACTTCGACCAGGCCATGCTGGACCAGCTCGCCTCGCAAGGCGTGCGCCGCGCCTTCGTCACCCTGCATGTGGGCGCGGGCACGTTCCAGCCCGTGCGCGTGGACACGCTGGCAGAGCATGTCATGCACGCCGAGTGGTACACCGTGCCGCAGGCCACCGTGGACGCCATTGCGCAGACGCGCGCCAGCGGCGGCCGCGTGATCGCCATCGGCACGACCAGCGTGCGCGCCCTGGAATCGGCCGCCGCCTGCGCTCAGGGCGGCCCCCTGGCCGCGGCGCAAGGCGACACGCGCCTTTTCATCACGCCGGGCTACCGCTACCAGGTCGTCGACGCCCTGCTCACCAATTTCCATCTGCCGCAATCCACCCTGCTCATGCTGGTATCGGCGCTGGCGGGCATCGAGCCCATACGCCGCGCCTACGCCCATGCGGTGGCCGGCAAATACCGCTTCTTCAGCTATGGCGACGCCATGTTCATCGAACCTTCGGCCCGGAGCCGATCATGAACGGCCTGAACTTCGAACTGCTGGCCACCGACGGCGCCGCCCGCCGCGGCCGCATGACCCTGAACCACGGCGTGGTCGAAACGCCCATCTTCATGCCGGTGGGCACCTATGGCAGCGTCAAGGGCATGCTGCCGCACGAACTGAAGGACATCGGCGCGCAGATCGTGCTGGGCAATACCTTCCACCTCTGGCTGCGCCCCGGCACCCAGGTGCTGGACAAGCACGGCGGCCTGCACGGCTTCATGCAATGGGACAAGCCCATCCTGACCGATTCGGGGGGCTTTCAGGTGTTCAGTCTGCAGGGCATGCGCAAGATCACGGAAGAAGGCGTCAAGTTCGCCTCGCCGATCGACGGCGCGCGGCTTTTCCTCACGCCCGAAGAATCCATGCGCATCCAGAGATCGCTCGATTCCGATATCGCCATGGTCTTCGACGAATGCACGCCCTATGAAATCAAGGGGCGGCCGGCCACGGTGGACGAGGCTGCCCGGTCGATGCGCATGTCGCTGCGCTGGGCGCGCCGCTCGCGCGACGAATTCGACCGCCTGGGCAATCCCAACGCGCTGTTCGGCATCGTGCAGGGCGGCATGTTCGAGAGCCTGCGCGACGAATCGCTGGCGGGGCTGACGGACATCGGCTTTCACGGCTACGCCATCGGCGGCCTGTCGGTGGGCGAGCCCAAGGAAGACATGATGCGCATCCTGGCGCACGTCACGCCGCGCCTGCCGGCCGACCGGCCGCGCTACCTGATGGGCGTGGGCACGCCCGAAGACCTGGTCCGGGGCGTGGCGCGCGGGGTCGACATGTTCGACTGCGTCATGCCCACCCGCAATGCCCGCAACGGCTGGCTCTTCACCCGCCACGGCGACATCAAGATCCGCAACGCCCGCTACCGCGACGACACGCGGCCGCTGGACCCGACCTGCCGCTGCCACACCTGCGCCCATTTCTCGCGCGCCTACCTGCACCACCTGCAGCGGGCCAACGAGATTTCCGGCGCGCGCCTGAACACCCTGCACAACCTGCACTTCTATCTGGACCTGATGGACCAGATGCGCGAGGCCATCGCCGCGGGACGCTTTCAGGACTGGCGCGCGCAGTTCGCCGCCGACCGGGCGCGGGGCGTGGGGGATTAGGGTCCGTCCCCAAGGCAGGCCCGGCCCTGAAACTTCCACCCGCTATACTAGCCGGCTTGCCCTGTCCAAACCCGACGCGGGGGGACAGGCCACAAAGCAGAACGCATAGAGACAATCAACCGGAGTCCCCGACCATGTCCATCCTCAATACCGCCACGCTCGTCCTGGGCCAGGCCGCCGGCGCAGGCAATTCGCTCATGAGCATGCTGCCCATCCTGCTGATGTTCGTGATCCTCTATTTCCTGATGATCCGTCCGCAGATGAAGCGCCAGAAGGAAACCCGCAACATGATCTCGGCCCTGGCCAAGGGCGACGAGATCGTCACTGCGGGCGGCCTGCTGGGCAAGGTCACCAAGGTCACCGACACCCACATCACCGCCGAAGTGTCCGAACTGGCCGACAAGCCGATCGAGGTCGTACTGCAAAAGAGCGCCGTCACCGGCGTGCTGCCCAAAGGCACCATCAAGGCCCTGTAAGACCCGGATCCGAACCGCCGACCCGGTCACGGTCCGCAAACCGAACGCCGCCGCGCCTTTACGCGGCGGCTTTGCCATCCGGCCCGAAGCGCCGCTCAATTCTCCCTGCTGGCAATGAACCGCTACCCTCTCTGGAAATACATCACGGTGCTCGTCGCGCTCGTGATCGGCCTGATCTACACGCTGCCCAATTTCTACGGCGAGGCGCCTGCCGTGCAGGTGTCCAGCGCCAAGGCCGTCATCAAGGTCACCCCGGACATGGTGGAACAGATCCGGCAGATCCTGGACGCCGCCAAGCTGCCGCCGGTCAGTATCTACTACGGACAGAACGGCACGCTCGGCACCATCCGCATCCGCTATACCAACACCGACCAGCAACTGGCCGCGCGCGATGCCCTGGACCACGCGCTCAACACCGATCCCAGCGACCCGCACTACACCGTCGCGCTGAACCTGGTGCCCGCCTCGCCGCCCTGGATGCGCTCGCTGGGTTTCTTCGAGCCCCGCCCCATGTTCCTGGGCCTGGATCTGCGCGGCGGCGTGCATTTCCTGCTGCAAGTCGACATGAAGGGAGCGCTGACCGCCCGCTACGACGCGCTGGCCGGCGACATCCGCAGCGCCTTGCGCGACGACAAGATCCCCGTCGCCAACGTCGAACGCACTGGCGAGTCGGTCACCATGACTTTCGCCACGGCAGACGACCGCAGCAAGGCGCGCGACGATCTGCGCGGCCGCATGCCCGAACTGCAGCTGGCCGCCAGCGAAGACGGCGGCAAGTTCCTGCTGACCGGCCAGCTGTCCTCGGCAGCCATCGCCCAGGCGCAGAACGCGGCCATCACCCAGAACATCGCCACCCTGCACAACCGCACCAACGAACTGGGCGTCAGCGAGCCGGTGATCCAGCAGCAGGGCTCGGACCGCATCGTGGTCGAGCTGCCCGGCGTGCAGGACATCGCCAAGGCCAAGGAAATGCTGGGCCGCACCGCCACGCTGCAGATCCGCATGGTCGATGATTCGCCGTCGGCCATGGCCGCGCTCGCCAACGGCACCGTGCCCTTCGGCCTGGAGCGCTATACCGATCGCAACGGTCAGCCCATCCTCGTGCGCCGCCAGGTCATCCTCACCGGCCAGAACCTGCAGAACGCCCAGGCCGGCCGCGACCCGCAGACACAGCAGCCCGCCGTCAACCTCACGCTGGACGACAAGGGCTCGCGCATCTTCCGCGACGTCACGCGCGACAACATCGGCAAGCGCATGGCCATCCTGCTGTTCGAGAACGGCAAGGGCGAAGTCGTCACCGCGCCGGTCATCCGCACCGAAATCGACGGCGGTCAGGTGCAGATCTCGGGCAGCATGACGGCCGAAGAGGCCGCCGACACGGCATTGCTGCTGCGCGCCGGCTCGCTGGCCGCGCCCATGAGCATCATCGAGGAACGCACCATCGGCCCCAGCCTGGGCGCCGACAACATCGCCAAGGGCTTCCATTCCACGCTCTACGGCTTCATCGCCATCGCGATATTCATCATCGTCTACTACAACGTGTTCGGCCTGTTCTCGACGCTGGGGCT
>DAIDKG010000516.1 GCA_027450125.1 Bordetella sp.
ATCGAGCGTGACGCCATTGATGATGAACGGTTCGGTCAATGTCTGCAGCAGGCGGTCAGCCCAGGCACGCGTCGCTTTCGCGGCTTCGTCCATCAGGACAAATAAAAACTCGCCGCCGCTCACGTGCGCCGCAAATACGCGGCCGGCGACGAAGGCCCGGATGCGGCGCCCCAATTCGGCAAGCAATGTATCGGTATCGTCGTACCCGACCAGCTCGTTGATTTCCCGCAACCGGTCGATGTCGCACTTGAGCACGACCAGAGGGTTGTCCTCGACACGCCGGCTATCGACCACGCTATGCAGGTAGCGCAATGCCGAAAGGCGGTCGGGCAATCCGGTCAGGCGATCGTTTTGGATCAATGCTGCGGACGTGTCGTCTGCCACGTTCCCTTCGGCAGAATCGGCCAGGAACCGGATGCACAGATATACCTCGTCGCCGTAGGGATAAACTGCCACTTCGACCAGCTGATTGAGCACCCGGCAAAATTCGACCGTCTTGCGCACCGTCTGGGACTGCACGGCGTCGTGGCTGATCCGATAGGTCTCGGTATGCTCCGAGCCGGGCAGCGACCGCCAGAAGTTCTGGCCCAGCGCCTGGTCTTGCTGCAAGCCGAACGCCGCCTGCGCCGTATCGCTCATATAGGTGATGCACCAATCCCGGTCGAACACGAAGGCCACTTCGCCCTCGCATTCAAGTATGCGCTTGGTGCGCCGCACCGATGCTTCGAGTGCCTGCCGAGCCTTGCGGCTCTCTTCACCGAAGCGCTGCACCATCGCCTGCATCCGATGCTGTTCTTGCCGCAGCTTGATCCAGCGCTCGCAAAACGAAGCGGCTAGCTGACGCACCTCCGTCACATCGAACGGCTTGCGCAACACGACGAAGCGGTCGGGATGGATCAGCTGGGCGAGCATTTGCTCCCAGGAATAATCGGAATAGGCCGTGCAAAGCACGACATGAATATCGGGATCGACGCGCCACACCTGGCGCGCCGTTTCAATGCCGTCCCAGCCGCCTGGCATGCGCACGTCCATGAACGCCATGGCAAAAGGACGGTTTTCCTCACGAGCGGCGACCACCCGCGCCAGGGCCGTCTTGCCGTCCGACACCAGGTCCAGCACGAACCGACGGCCCTCCTGCCTGGGCTCAGGCGCGGCCGAGGGCTCAACATCGAACAGCGCGCTTTCCAGCGCACTCAGATGCTGGGAGCGGTCGGAGCCCTGGGGACTCAAAATCTTCTGGTAGGCATCGAGCATGTCGGCGTTGTCGTCGACCACCAGAATGCGCACCACCTCATGGCCGGGCTCGGCGTCATGGGACCCATCCCAATCCAGAGGCGCCTGCGCGCCGCCTGCGGCATCGATGCCGGCCCTGCTGTCTACCCGGGGCTCGTTTGCATCATCCGGCAAAGGCTTTGCCGCTTGGGTTTCCAAGGAATCTTTCATGGGCCGCTCACCACTTTTGGCATCAATCACCCTCTCCGGAGGGGTGACATATTTTTCCACAAATTTATATCATTTTCTTTCAAAGCATTTCTTAATTTCATGCTCCTCTCATCCGGAACAGAGCACGGCCAACCATGCAAAACGGCGTGCCATGCACGCCGCCATGTTGTCCCTCATGCTGTCGAAGCGGCCGGCTATTGCACCGCCAGCGCCTGCTCCACGCCCGCCAGCACCGCATCGCGCGAGGGCGGCGCGCCTTGCTCGCCCAGACTGGCGGTGTAGGCCGAGCCGATCAAGGGCGTGCGCACCGGCGAGGACGCGCAATAGATCCCCACCGTGGGCCGTCCCAGCGCCGCCGACAGGTGCGTCACGCCGCTATCGAGACCCACCATCACGCGCGCTCCGGCCAGCAGCCTGGCCACGCCGGTCAGAGACATGCGCGGCATGACCTCCACGCCCTCCTGGCCGGCCGTCAGAGCCTGCGCGCGCTCGGTTTCCCTGGCGTTGCCGGCCAGCACGCGCAAGAGGCAGCCGGCGTCGCGCAGGCGCTCGAAAACGGCGTGCCAGTCCTGCCCGGGCCACAGCTTGTCGTCGCGGCTGGCCGACGGCATGATCACCGCGTAATCGCTCCGGCTCCGATTGCCGCGCGCCTCGGCCAGAAAGCCCTGCAGACCGTAGTCCGGATCGCCGGCGCATTCGTAGCCGAACGTCAGCCCGGCCAGCAGGCGCTGGCGCACCACCGCGGGCTGCCAGAAGTACACCCGGTGCCGCACGTCGTAGAACAGGGAAGCCAGCGACTCGCGCGCCGAACGCCAGTCCAGACCGTGCCGGGTACCCTGAGCCTGCCGCGCCAGCCAGGCCGACTTGAGCAGCGACTGCATGTCCAGCACCACGTCGTAGCGCACGCCGCGCAGGCGGTCGGCGATTTTGCGGCGCTCCTGGCGGGTGCTCTCGCGCCACCAGGTCTTGCGCCAGCGGCGGTGTGCAATGGGTATCACCTCGTTCACCGCCGGATGCCAGGCCGGAATCTCGGCAAACGCTTCTTCCGCGACCCAGTCGATCTGCGCGCCGGGAACATGGCGCGCAATATCCGAGATCGCCGGCAGGGTATGGACGATATCCCCCAGCGAAGACGTGCGGACGATAAGAATGCGGGTGGACATGGAGGGCGATGAAATGGCCGGACATAGTACCTCAGCGCCGGCGATTCCCGGCCCGCGATGGGTTGGGCGGCCTGCCCAGGCAGCCTTAACCACGCTTGCACCAAGGTTTTCCTTGAAATACCATTTCGAAATATATTTATTACCAAAAGAAATTTATCGCGGCCCTCTTTCCGGAACCCCACAATGACGTCCACCAGAACCGTCCTGCGTGAAAACCCGCTCCTGTCCAAGAACGCCGCGTCCGAACCGGGCCTGGCGGCATCCGGCGC
>DAIDKG010000517.1 GCA_027450125.1 Bordetella sp.
GCCTGGGTCTACGGCCTGATCCGCCAGGAATCCCGCTTCGTGACGGACGCGCGCTCGCACGTGGGCGCGGCGGGCCTGATGCAGATCATGCCTGCCACGGCCCGCTGGGTGGCCAGGAAAATCGGCATGGCCGATTTCGACCCCGCCAGCGTGCATGACTTCGACGTGAACACCGAACTGGGCACGCAGTACCTGAGCATGGTGCTGCAGAAGTTGGACGGTTCGGAACTGCTGGCCTCGGCCGGCTACAACGCCGGCCCGGGCCGCCCGCGCAACTGGCGCGCCGCCTTGACGCATCCGGTCGAGGGCGCCATCTTCGCCGAGACCATCCCCTTCAACGAAACGCGCGATTACGTGCAAAAGGTCATGGCCAACGCCACGTATTACGCGGCGCTCTTTACCGGGCGGCCGCAATCGCTCACGGCGCGTCTGGGCCGGGTCGATCCCCCGCAGGTGCTGGCCAAGTCAGATCCGCGATGACCGGCGCCGATCCTGCCCACGATCCGGCCACCGCGGGCCTGCAGGCCTATGTGGTGGGCGGGGCCGTGCGCGATGCCCTGCTGGGCCTGCCGGCAGGCGATCGCGACTGGGTGGTGGTGGGCGCAACGCCCGAGGACATGACGCGCCGCGGCTTTGTGCCGGTGGGCGGGGACTTCCCCGTTTTCCTGCATCCGGCCACCAAGGAGGAATACGCGCTGGCGCGCACCGAACGCAAATCGGGAAGGGGCTATCGGGGCTTTACCGTCTATACCGGCGCCGACGTCACGCTGGAGCAGGACCTGCGCCGCCGCGACTTTACCGTCAATGCCATGGCGCGCACGCGCACCGGAGAATTGATCGATCCCCTGCACGGGCAGGCGGACCTGCGCGCGCGGGTCTTTCGCCATGCGGGCGAGGCCTTTGCCGAAGACCCGGTGCGCATTCTGCGGCTGGCGCGGTTCATGGCGCGGTTCGCCGATTTTGCCGTGGCCGATGAAACCATGGCCTTGTGCCGCCGCATGGTCGAGGCGGGCGAGGCCGATGCCCTGGTGCCCGAGCGAGTGTGGAAGGAAGTGTCGCGCGGGCTGATGTCGGCCAGGCCATCGCGCATGCTGGAAGTCCTGGTGCGATCGGGAGCGCTGGCGCGGGTGATGCCCGAACTGCGGGAGCCGGCGCAGGCCGGCGCGGACGTGGACCGCGCCGCGGCGCGGGACTTGCCGCTGCCGGCGCGCTACGCGCTGCTGTGCCTGGGGTGCGAGCAGCGCGAGGCGCTGGGCAGGCGCCTGCGGGTGCCGGCCGATTGCGCGGATCAGGTTCGGCTTTTGCCGCTGCTGTGCGGCGGCCTGCCGCGCGCGGTGGACGCGCGCAGCCGCCTGGATTTGATCGAGCGCTGCGATGCCTTGCGCAAACCGGAGCGCTTCATGACGCTGCTGCAGGCCGCGTCGGCGGCCGGTGTGCAGGTGGACCAGGCCGCCTGGCGGCATTGGGTGGATGCCGTGCGGGCCATCGACGCCGGCGCCATTGCGCGTGCCTGCGCGGGAGATCCTGTGCGCATCAAGGCGGCGCTGCGCGAAGCGCGGCTGCAGGCGCTGCCCGCATAGGGCCTTTCCGCGTCAACAGGACCTGGTCCGGTCAAAGTCCGTTGCGCCGGTCGCCGCGCGCGAACCCCATGAGCGGCGCGTCCATGCCGCGCCCCACCGCCAGCACTTTGAAGAACTCGCCCATTTCGGCTTCGGACAGCAGCTTCTGCACGGGCGCGGCAAGCCGCGCATAGGCCTGGGCGTCGCCGGCGTCCTGCCGGCCCAGGATCTGCAGCAGGCCTGCGTTCATCAGGAAGCGCGCCTGCGAGGTGTAACCCAGCACATCCAGGCCGCCGGCCAGGGCCGCGTCGGCCATGGCGGTGAAATCGACGTGGGCGGTAATGTCCTGCAGGCCCGGAGCTGCGAAGGGGTCGGCGTGGGCGTGATGGCGCAGGTGGCACATGAGGGTGCCGCCCATGCGCTGCGGATGGTAGTGCTCGGATTGCGGAAAGCCGTAGTCCACGAGCAGCGCCGCGCCGCGCGCGAGCCATTGCCCCATGGCGCGCACCCAGGCTTCGGCCTGCAGATTGATTTCGGAGGCATAGCCGGGCAGGGCAGGCATGCGGGCGCAGACGGCCTGCGCGAGTTCGTCGCTGGCGGGTTTGTCCGACCAGGCAAAGCCGCCGTCGCCGCCGAGCGCCACGCCGCGTTCCATCAGGCGGCCTTGTTCGTCCCAGGCGAAGAGCGTGACGGGCATGGCGTCGAGCACTTCGTTGGCGAGCACGCAGCCCTCGAAGCGTTCGGGCAGGGCGTCGAGCCACTGCACGCGCGCGCCGTAAACCGTCAGGCGCTGCTGCTGGCGCTCACGCAGGTCGGCGGAGACTTCGAGAATGCGGTATTGAACCTGCAGGCCCAGGCGATCGAGCTCCTCGAGCACGCCGGCGGCCAGGGCGCCGCTGCCGGCGCCGAACTCCAGCACGGTTTGCGTCCCGGTGTCCTGCAGGATCTGCGCGGCCTGCTGCGCCAGGGTATGGGCGAACAGCGGCGTGAGCTCCGGCGCGGTGACGAAATCGCCGGGCGGCAGTTCCCCTTCCTGCGCGCCTTGCGGCGTGGCCAGCTTGACGGCACCGGCCGCGTAGTAGCCCAGCCCGGGGGCATACAGGGCCGCGGCCATCCAGCGTTCGAAGGACAGCCAGCCGCCGGCCTGCTCGATGGTTTGCGCCAGGTGGGCCGCCACCCGGGCGCTATGGGCCGCGGAGGCCGCGTCCAGGGGAGGCAGCGAGTCGGGGCGGGTGCGTTGTGGGTACATGTTCCGATCGGCGCCGCGGTTCGGCGGCGTTGCCTGAGGAAGTCGACGAAGCAGCCGCAGGGCGTCCAGGCCTGTCGATACGAGATTGTTGCGGATGCCCGAGGCCGTGCGCGGCTTTTCGCGCCCGGCCCGGGGAAACCGGATTCACAGCTGAAGTCGCATTTTACATTTGGTGCGGCCGCACCTACGATCGCCGTACTACGGTTCAACAAGGAGGCGACGGTGCAGCGTCCAAGGTGGAAAGTCCGTGTCGCAGGCATGGCCTGGCGACGGGCGGCGGCGATCCGGATCGCTGCGCTGCTGGCGGCTGCGGCGTCCGGCGCGGTGTGTGTCGCAAACGCCCTCGCATCCCCGCTGCATCCTGTCGCGGTGCTCGCGCCGGCGCGGCTGCCGCTGTCCACGCCTGCGGGCCTGTTCCAGGAGCCGCTCTACCTGTCGGCGGACTGGACAGTGCCCCAGCCGCGCGTCGAGCGGGCCGTGATCGTGATACACGGCAAGCTGCGCAATGCCGGCACCTATTACCGCACGGCCGAACGCGCGCGGGCGGCGGCAGGCGTGGCCCCTGCGGCGACGCTGCTGATCGCGCCGCAGTTTCTCGCGACGATAGACACGCGGGCGCTGCATCTGCCAGCTAACGTGCTGCGCTGGAAGGGCAATGCCTGGATGGGCGGCGAGCCGTCGGTGGACGGCGCGTCCTTGAGTTCCTATGCGGTTCTCGATGCGATCGCCCGGCGCCTGGCGGACCGGCACCTGTTTCCCAATCTCAGGCGCGTAGCCTTCATCGGGCATTCGGGCGGCGCGCAGGTCGTGCAGCGCTACGCGGTGGCTGCGCGCGGTGTGCATGCGCTGGCGCAGGCGGGCATCGCGGTGAGCTACCTGGTGGCCAACCCCTCCTCGTATGCGTATTTCGATGCGCAGCGTCCGACCACGTCGGGCGGCTTCGCGCCCTACGATGCGGCCGCCTGTCCGGGCTTCGACCGCTGGAAATACGGGATGCGGGACCGTGCGCCCTACCTGGCCGGCCGCAGCCCCGCGCTGCTTGAAGCCGGCTATGCAAGGCGCGCCGTGACCTACCTGGTCGGCGGCAGGGACACCGACCCCAGGCAGGCCGCGCTGGATCGCAGCTGTCCGGCCGAGGCGCAGGGCAGCAACCGCATGGCGCGGGGCCGGGCGTATTTCCGTTATCTGCAGATGCGGCATCCGCAGGGCCTGAACCAGCAGTTTCATGTGGTGCCCGGCGTCGGGCA
>DAIDKG010000518.1 GCA_027450125.1 Bordetella sp.
CGCCGGGACCAGGCAGCCCAGGCGCGAAGATTGGAAGTCAGGCATGCGGAAAATGAAGGCGAAACGGCGAACACAGGAAATCGTCAGTAAAAAGGGGCCACCCAAGAGTAGCAGGAAGTGGGCCGGCGCTTCAGGCACCAAGGATCAGGATTCATCAATTCGGGCTTATATCGGGCCAATCTGGTACCTTTCCTGCAAAGCGGCATCCAAGAAATAACATTATCCAAACCATGTCTCTTCTGGCTCTGCAAGACCTGTTGTCGGCGCTCAGCAGCGATGCCCCGCTCGGCAAGATCATGGATTCGCTCTGCCGCGAAATCGAACGGGTCGCGCCCGAGATCGTCGCCTGCGTCCTGGTCCTGGACGAGAACAAGTCGATACACACGCTCGCCTCGCCCAGCCTGCCCGACAGCTACGACCGGGCGCTCGACGGCATTGCCTGCACGCCGAGCGTCGGCACCTGCGGCGTGGCCATAACGTACGCCAGGCCACACCTTACCTACGACATCGAGCAGGACCCGAACTGGGCCGGGTTCAAGCATCTGGTCGAGCCGGTGGGCCTGCGCGCATGCTGGTCCCATCCCATCACGCGCCGCGACGGGCGGGTACTGGGCAGTCTCGCCTTTTACTTTCGCGAACCCACGCGCCCGTCGGACTTCCACGAATCGCTGGCCAAGGTCAGCCTGAATCTGTGCACGCTGGCCTTCGAGCACGAGGAGGCGCAGCACAACATCCATAAGCTCGCTTATTTCGACACGCTGACCGGCCTGCCCAACCGGACAATGCTGCGCAAAGAGCTCAAGCGCATTCTTGCGCAGGCCCAACGCGACTCGTCTTCCTTTGCCCTGGTGTTCATCGACCTGGACAATTTCAAGGAGATCAACGACCGATACGGCCATATGGCCGGCGACGAGGTCCTGTGCCAGAGCAGCCGGCGGCTGCAGGACTGCGCGCGCGCGCAGGATCTCGTGGGCAGGCTGGGCGGCGACGAATTCCTGGCCGTGATCTGCGACGGCGATTCGGCCCAGGTCAACGCCATCGTCCAGCGCATCCTGTCGTCGCTGCACAAGCCCGTGGCAGTCTCCGGCGAGCAGACGGCCATCGTCCAGGTCACCGCCAGCCTGGGGGTCAGCTTCTATCCCAAGGACGGCCACGACATCGACACACTGCTGAACAACGCCGACACGGCAATGTACAGATCGAAGAACGCAGGCAAAAACCTGGCTTCGTTTTTCCAGGTGCCCGCGGCTGCGCCGGTGGCCGATGAGGCCGGCGGCGGCGTTGCCGGACCGGCCTTGGCCGCCGCCGGCGCCGCGGAGACGGACACGCGCTACGGCGCGCCGGTGTACGCCGACATGGCAGCGCTGTCGCGGGACGTTCCCGCCGTCATCGACAACGTCGTCGAACAGTTCCTCGACGGTCTTTCCGCATTGCCAGGCCTCAAGCATCTGATCGACTGCCTGTCGCCCGACGAACTGGCGCACCTGAAAAAACAGCAGGCGCGCAACCTGGCCGAGTTGTGCTCGCCCGAGCTGACCGAAGAACAGCACAGGCAGATGGCGCTCCAGATAGGACGCATCCACGCCATCATGGGCTTGTCGCGGGAACAACTGGTCGCCAGTTACGACATCCTGCACACGATCCTGCGCGAGCACGTGGATGCCGGCCGGCACGGCGCGGCGCTGGCTGTGCTGGCCAGGCGCCTGATCCGCGACCTGTCGTGCCAGATGGCCGCCGCCCAGGCCTTGCAGCTGTCGCGCCACAAGATCCTGCTCAAGATCAGCGACCTGTGCTGGAACGCCGAAAACTATACCGACCTGATCACCAAGACCGCCGAGCTGTTGGTCGAGCAGGACGGCGTCGCCGGCTGCGTCGTCATGCGCCCGGACGCGCGCGGCATTCTCAGGGCGGAAGCCATGGCCGGCGCGCAAGTGCAGGGCCTGCTCGCGCGCGGGGAGATCCTGCAGAACGCCTGGATCGAGCAAGGCAAGCCGCCCTTGCAGCCCGGCTCCACCGTGTCGGCCTGGAAAAGCGGACACACCGAGCGCTGCCTGAACTACGCCACCGACCCGAACATCGTGGCATGGCGCGAGTCCGTCATGCAGGCGGGCTACAGGTCCAGCATCAGCCTGCCCCTGGTGCCGCTCAGCGGCCGCGACCCCGCGGCAGTGCTCGTCGTGTACAGCGAGCTGCCCGGCGGCTTTTCGTCGCTGGAGCAGGACGCGTTCTTCATGCAGATCAAGATGCTGCTCACTTTCGGCATCAGCAAGCTCGAAGCCTTCACAGGCGCGACCACCTCGATCTCCCATGCGACCCGCAGGCGCTGGCAGGATTCGCTACATGGTGCAGGGCTGGAAATGCACTACCAGCCCATCATCAATCCGCATACCCGCCAGGTAAAAAAAGTCGAGGCGCTGGCACGGCTGCACGACCAAGGCAAGGTGCTCACGCCCGGGGCGTTCTTTCCGGCGCTCTCGTCGGAGGACTTCTACATCATCTTCGAGCGCGGCCTGGATCAGGCCTTGCGCCAGCGCGCGGACTGGATCAGGCAAAACAGGCTGCACCTGGACATCGCGCTCAACCTGCCCACCTCGGCGCTGGGCAACCCGCGCTATGTCGAAGCCACGAGGCAGGCCCTGTACCTCTACGACTGCCCGCCGCGCGCACTCACCCTGGAACTGCTGGAAACCGAGGAAATCTCGCCCGGCATCGATCTGCTGGCCGCGCTGGATGCTTACAAAAAGCTGGGGGTATGCCTGGCCGAAGACGACCTGGGCTCGGGTTACAGCACGCTGACCCGCCTGCGCGAAATGCCGTTCGATTTCATCAAGATCGACCGCAGCATCGTCCGGCAGGCCGACAAGGACCCCTACAACACCCTGCGCTTCATTTACCAGCTCACCCGGCTCGGACACAGCCTGGGCAAGCAGGTCATCGTCGAGGGCGTCGAGGATCCCGCGCTATTGGAAGCCGTGGCGCAGCTGGGGCCGAACTATGTGCAGGGCTACGCCATCGCCAGGCCCATGCCTGCTGCGCAATTCGCGGACTGGCTCGGCCAGTGGTACTACGAAGCGCCGCTGCCGCGCATCTCGAACGACGCGCTTTCCCGCCTGGCCGAGGCGCTCATCTGGGAAGAAGGCCTGCACGTGATCTACAAGGAAATACCGGACTTCGCGGCCAAGGCGGCCATTCTGGAGGAAATGTATGCCGGCATGCTGAACAAGCCCGCGTCGTCTCCCGAGGAGCGCGCCCTGCGCACCGATCTGGTCCAGTCCGCCCGGCGATGCGGCCTGCGCGGCGACGAGTATCTCTCGGCGCGCGACCGCATGGTCGCGCTGCTGATGCGGGATCAGGCCCAGGGGACGGCGGCGCATAGCGCCGACTGAACGGCGCCGTTCGTTTTTCCCGCCGATCCGCGCCCCGTCTTTCCTCGCAATTACTTTGAAAATCACGCAAAATAAGGCCGTCGTTGCAACCGAAGGTGCCGTATTGAGCGTGTCAGCAGTCATCGCGCCGCGTCCCGCGCGGCAGGCACTTTGCACAACGCCGCAAAAAAGCCACTCCACGCCATTGCGCGTCATGCCCGACAGAATCCTGACAGGCGTCTTTGCGTTGGTGCACAACTTCTCAAACTCCGGTTTTCAGTCTGCCTATGTCTTTGCCCATTGTTATTGCCGATGATTCGCTGCTGGCCCGCAAGGTCATGACCAAGGCCTTGCCGCCGAACTGGAACGTGGACATCACCTACGCGACGAACGGAAGCGAGGCGCTGCAAGCATGCCGGGAGGGCAAGGCCAAGGTCATGTTCCTGGATCTCACCATGCCCGACATGACAGGTTTCCAGGTGCTCGAGGCTATGCGGCGCGAAAACCTGAACCCGCTCGTGATCGTCGTGTCCGCCGACGTCCAGCCGATCGCGCGCGAGCGCGTGCGCGAGCTCGGCGCCGCGGCGTTCATCGCCAAGCCGGTCATGCAGGAGGCCTTGCTGCCGATCCTTAAGGAGCACGGTCTGTATGCCTGACACGTTCTTCACCGAAACCCAGCGCGACGCGCTGCAGGAAATCTCCAATCTCGCGATGGGGCTGGCCGCCAAGGGCCTGTCCGAGCTGCTCGATGCGTTCATCGAATTGTCGGTGCCGCGCGTGCGCAGCGTCGCCATCGAGGAGGCCGCAGCCGCGCTGCGCGAGATGACGGGCCTGGATGGCGTGGTGACAGCGGTGCGGCAGAGCTTTCGTTCCGACATCAAGGGCGAAGCGCTCATCATCTGCCGCAGCGGCGAAATCGCCGATCTCGCGTTGCTCGCGCACGGGCCGGACGGGCAGCCGCCCGACGAGGCCATGAGCGAAACCGAACTGGCGTTCGACATTGCGAACGTGGTGACGGGAGCCTGCGTTTCCTCGATCCTGGACCAGCTCGGCTCCTCGCCCGTGTTCTCGCCGCCGGGGCTGATCGGCGGCAAGATGTCGCTCGACGAGGTTTTCCAGCGCGAAGGACTGGACTGGGACATGGCGCTGCTCATCGAAGTCAACTTTTCCCTCGAAGACCAGAACTTCCGCGTGCACCTGGTCATGCTGATGGCGCAGCAGTCGATCCGCAAGGTGCGCGACGCGATCGACGCGCTGCTGGGCGAGCCATGACCGATCCAGCAGGACAGGCGCCCGGCCTTTCGTTGTCCGAACTAGTGGTCGAGCGCATCGGCCTGGGCGTCTTCGTCGTCGATCGCGACATGACCGTGCAGATGTGGAACCGCTTCATGCACGAGCACAGCGGGATGTCGGCGCAGCAGGTGATCGGGCGCTCGCTGTTTGACAGTTTTCCCGATCTGCCCCGCGCCTGGCTGACGCGCAAGGTGAATAGCGTGTTTCTGCTCTGCACCTTCGCGTTCAGTTCGTGTGAGCAGCGGCCCTACGTCTTTCGCTTCGAGCACGATCGGCCCATAACCGGTGGGGTCGACTTCATGCAGCAAAATTGCACGTTCATGCCCCTGATGCGAGGCCGAGACGTGGTGGCGGTGTGCGTGACGATCGCCGACGCGACCGACGTCAGCATCGTGCAGCGCGAACGCGAGGAGGCCGTCGCCAAACTGCGCGAATACGCCAATCAGGACGGCCTGACCGGCATCGCCAACCGGCGCCACTTCGAATCGAGGCTGCGCGAGGCGTTCGAGCGCTGGCAGCGCCACGGCGGCGAGCTGTCGATGCTGCTGTTCGACCTGGACCACTTCAAGAAAATCAACGACGAATTCGGCCATACGGCAGGAGACGTCGTGCTGCGCGAGACGGCGCAGCGCGTTTCGGCGCAGATCCAGCGGGAAAACACCTTCGGACGCTTCGGCGGCGAGGAATTCGCGCTGCTGCTGCCCGGCACCGACCTGGACGACGCGATGCAGATCGCCGAGCAGGTGCGGCTAGCTATCGGCGACATGCCGGTCGACGCCGACGGCGTCAGCGTGCCGGTAACGGCCAGTTGCGGCGTGGCGTCGGCGCGGCCTGGGCTGGCGAGCCACGTGTCGCTGGTCAACGACGCGGATACTGCGCTCTACATCGCCAAGCGCGAAGGACGCAACCGTTCGGTAAGATTCGCCCAGCCGCGCTAGGACCTGTCAATGCGGCAAGAAGGCAC
>DAIDKG010000519.1 GCA_027450125.1 Bordetella sp.
AGGCCTGTACGAGCCCAGCCACGGCTCGGCGCCGGACATCGCGGGCAAGGGTATCGCCAATCCGCTGGCCACCATCCTGTCGGCGGCCATGCTGCTGCGCTATTCGCTGAATGAAGCCGCCCAGGCCGACCGCATCGAAGCTGCCGTGCGCAAAGTGTTGTCGCAAGGGCTGCGCACCGCCGACATTTTCGAGGCGGGCACCACCAAGGTCTCCACGTCGCAGATGGGCGACGCCGTCCTCAAGGCACTGGCCTGAAGACGATGAGCAACACCGGGACGGCAATTGCGCCGATCTCGGTGTGCGGTGCAGCAATTCGCCCGGCTTTCTGATAAAGTCGGGAAAACCCTGGAAAATCAAGTCGTCACAGAATGCAAACCATCTTGACGGCTGGCGCTGCCGAAAGTGCGGTACAGGGACTTTTTTCCAATTTTTTCTAAGAGCTCTTCCAGATGAAGCAAGCAGTAGGCCTCGTAGGCTGGCGCGGCATGGTCGGTTCCGTGCTCATGCAGCGCATGCGCGAAGAAAACGACTTCGCCCACTTCGAACCCGTGTTCTTTTCCACCAGCAACGCCGGCGGCAAAGCGCCGGCCTGGGCGGAGGGCGCCGGTCCCTTGCAAAATGCCTACGATATCGAAGCGCTCAAAAAACTGTCCATCGTAGTCACCGCCCAGGGCGGTGACTACACCACCGAGGTCTACGGCAAGCTGCGCAACGCCGGCTGGAACGGCCTGTGGATCGACGCGGCCAGCACGCTGCGCATGGCCGACGACGCCATCATCGTGCTGGATCCGGTCAACCGCCCGGTGATCGATGCGGCGCTCAAGCGCGGCGTGCGCAACTTCATCGGCGGCAACTGCACCGTCAGCTGCATGCTCATGGGCCTGGCGGGCCTGTTCAACAACGACCTGGTCGAATGGATGACCTCCATGACCTACCAGGCCGCCTCCGGCGGCGGAGCCCAGCACATGCGCGAGCTGCTCACGCAGTTCGGCCTGCTCAATGGTGCGGTCAAGCCGCTCCTGGACGATCCGGCTTCCGCCATTCTCGACATCGACCGCGGCGTGCTCGCCAAGCAGCAGGACGGCAGCCTGCCGCAGGAGCACTTCGGCGTGCCCCTGGCCGGCAACCTCATTCCCTGGATCGACAAGGACCTGGGCAACGGCATGTCGCGCGAAGAATGGAAAGGCGAAGCCGAGACCAACAAGATCCTCGGCCGCGGCGCGGCTTTCGGCACGCCCGCCACCCCCATCGACGGCCTGTGCGTGCGCATCGGCGCCATGCGCTGCCACAGCCAGGCGCTCACCATCAAGCTCAGGCGCGACGTGCCCATCGACGAGATCGAAGGCCTCATCGCCGAAGGCACCAACTGGGCCAAGGTCGTTCCCAACACCAAGGAAGACACCGTCAAGTCGCTGACTCCGGTCGCCGTTACCGGCACGCTCGACATCCCTGTGGGACGCCTGCGCAAGCTCTCCATGGGTCCCCAATATCTGGGCGCTTTTACGGTAGGCGACCAGTTGCTGTGGGGGGCTGCCGAGCCGCTACGCCGCATGCTGCGCATCGCGCTGGCCGAGGCCTGATCTGCAGTTTTGATCCGGTTGTTGCCAAGGGGGTACGCAACGTACCCTTTTTTATTTGTGCCACATCAATGATGCGTCTAAACTTTCCCGTTATTTTCCGGTATATGGAAGCTCGCTCATGATCGGGTCTCAAAGCGCTAAGCGCCCTTCATCTGTCCGCCCGTCCCGCAAGGCCATCCTGGCCTGGGCGCTGGCCGCGGCCCTGGGCATGACCGCCTTCGGTAGCGCGCAGGCCGTCAGCCTGGGCCATGCCCGGGTCGTGTCCGCGCCGGGCGCGCCGTTGCAGGTGGTGGTGCCGCTCGTCGGCCTTACCCCCGACGAGGCGGCCAACTTGCACGTATCTCTTGCCGACGCATCCGCATGGCAGCAGGCCGGACTGCAGCCGCCAACGCCGCTGGCCGACATGCATGCAGCGCTCGTGACCGGCGCAAAGGGCAGCCGCCTGGTGCGCGTCACTTCCAGTCAACCCCCCGGCAGCGACGCGATCGACGTGCTGCTCGACATGCAGTCAAACGCCGGGCAGCGTCAACTGCAGGTCACGGTGCTGGTGCCTGCCAATGATATTTCGGCGGGCATCCGGCAAGCGACCGTGGGCGGCGCGCAAAGCGCGCACACTGCAGGCAGCGCCTCGGTCGGGCAGGTCAAGGTGCTGCCCGGGCAGACGCTTTGGGGCATTGCATCCAGTCACGCGGTTGCCAATGCCACCATCTACCAGGAGCTCGTGGCCTTGTGGCGCGCCAACCCGCGGGCGTTCATCCAGAACAACATGAACCTGGTGCGCAGCGGCACCACGCTCAGCCTGCCCGATGCCGCCACAGTGCGGGCCATCGATCCTGCCGAGGCGCGTCGCATCTTCGACCAGCAGCTTGCGGCCTTTCAGCGCTATCGCGGCCGCCTGGGCGCCGGCGAGCACGGTGCGGCCCCGGTGGCGAGCAATCCGGCCAAGGCCGGCGGCAAGGTCGAACCCAGCCAGGAAAGCAGCAAGGCGAGCGCGCCATCCACGCAGGACCAATTGCGCCTGTCCACGCCCTCGCAAGCGGATGCCAAGGCCGACGCCGAAACCTCGAATCAGCACGCCATGGAGGACGCCAGCAAGCGCATTGGCGAGCTTCAGTCAAACGTGCAGGCCTTGAGCCAGGCCGCTGGTAGCGCGCAGCAAGGGGCGGCAGGCAATGGGCAGAACGGGCAGGGCGGCGCGCCGTCGCCGTCCGGCGCGGCCGCCGCTTCGCCGGCCACTGCGGGCAGCCCCTCCGGCGCGAGCACCTCCAATGCTTCGGATGCGGCAGCCTCCGGCAGCGCCAGTGCATCCGGCGCTACCGGCACGGCGGCCAGCAGCAGTCCTCCCGTCACCGGTCCCAGTTCTCCGACAGCCAACGCTTTGGACGAAGCCAAGGACACCGCCAAGCAGGTCGTCAACAAGAGCGGCATGACCGACTGGCTGTCCGACAATCTGCTCATCGTCGTCACGGCCGTGCTCGTGGTGATCATTCTCATCGTAGCCTTGCTGATGCGCCGCGCCGGTCAGCACGGCGACGATGACGACGACGACTCCTACGGATACGCCGAGCCGTCCGTGGGCGATGAAATCGGAGACCAGGGCGTCGATCGCAGGATCAGCGGCATCAATCTCGATCTCGACCACTCGGGCAGCGACGATCGTCCGCACGGCGGCCGGACCTGACCCATGCCGCGCATTGCGCTGGGCCTGGCCTATGACGGCTCGGCCTGGCAAGGCTGGCAGACCCAGCCTCACGGGCAAACGGTGCAAGACCGGCTGGAAGCCGCGCTGGGCGAGTTCTCCGGAACGGGCGTGCCGCTGGCCACAGTTTGCGCGGGCCGTACGGACACCGGTGTGCATGCCGCCATGCAGGTCGTGCACCTGGACACCGCCCTGGATCGCCGCGACGAATCCTGGGTGCGCGGCGTCAATGCCTTTTTGCCGGCCAGCATCGCCGTACAGTGGGCGCAGACCGTGTCCGATGATTTCCATGCGCGCTTCTCCGCCCTTTCGCGCACTTACGTCTATTTGCTGTGGCGCGGCCGGGTAAGACCCGCCTTGTGGGCCGGCCGTGCGGGCTGGTGTTTCCAGACGCTCGACCTGGACGCCATGCGGCAGGCGGCCCAGGCCCTGCTGGGCGAGCACGATTTCTCCAGCTTCCGTTCGGCGCAGTGCCAGGCGCGCCACCCGGTGCGTACCCTGCACAGGCTGGATATCGAAGAGCGCGGCCCTTTCGTCGTCTTCACCTTGCGGGCCAATGCCTTTCTGCACCATATGGTGCGCAATCTCGTCGGCGCCTTGCTGCAGGTAGGGCAGGGGCGCGAGCAGGCCGCCTGGATGGCGCAGTTGCTGCAGGCGCGCGACCGCCGGCTCGGCGCACCCACTTTCATGGCCGACGGACTCTATCTCTGCGCGATCGAGTACGCTGGTGGCCATGCGCTACCGGCGCTCGACGGTGGCGCGACTTTGCTGTGGCCCTTCACTTGCCTTCAATGACGCCATGCGTACCCGCATCAAAATCTGCGGCCTGACCCGCGAGACCGATATTGCCGCCGCCGTCCAAGCGGGAGCCGACGCCATCGGTTTTGTCTTTCATCCGGGCAGCAAGCGCTGCCTCGCCGTGGATCGCGCGGCGCAGTTGCGCCGGGAGGTGCCGGCCTTCGTGGACGTGGTGGCCTTGTTCGTCAATGCCGCGCCGCAGACCGTCCAGGCTGTGATCGACAGAGTCCAGCCCGACCTGTTGCAATTCCACGGCGACGAGTCGCCCGAAATCTGCCGACAATCCGGACGCCGCTATTTGCGCGCCTTTCGCGTCGGAGCGCCGGGGCTGGATACGCCGGAAGGCCTGGCTGCCTATTGCAGGGCTTACGGCGACGCCGCCGGCTGGCTGTTCGACAGCTATAGCGCGGGCTACGGCGGCAGCGGCCTGGCTTTCGATCACCGCCTGCTGTCGACAGTGCAGGCCGAGTCCGCGTCGCGCCCGCTGGTCCTTTCGGGCGGCCTCAAACCCGAGAGCGTCGCCCAGGCCGTGCGCGCCGTGCGCCCTTGGGCGGTGGACGTCAGCAGCGGTGTCGAGATCGAGCCAGGCATCAAATCCGCTCAACGCATGCAGGCCTTCGTGGCCGCGGTGCGCGAGGCCTGAGGCCTGAGGCGGGTCATACCAGTTGTTGCACGTGCTGCACCTGCGGCGGCTGCGCCACGCTGTCGCCGATCAGGGCGCGCCATTGCTTGAACGCTTCCGATTCACGGAAATCCACCATGTGGTGCTCGACCGTTTCCCAATCGACCACCAGGGTGTACTCCAGCGGCCGCTCGATACAACGGAACAATTGCATGCCGTGGCAACCCTTGGCCCCCAGAAATAGCGGCTTGGCTTTGGCGACGGCCGCCTCAAAGGCCGGGCTGGCGCCTTCCTTGACGACAATAGAGGCGATTTCGTTGATCATGCAATAGCTCCTGGGCTGGGTTGCTGCGTGGCCGGGCCGGCGATCCGGGCCCGGCACGCGTCGAGTCCGGCAAGTATCGCGCATCTGTACCGCTGCCGTCGATGCAAGGCGGCCCGGTCGCCTGGCGCGGCTTTTCGATACACTGGCGTCCCTGTCCGTCGTCCTTCACCACGCCTGCGCCCAGGCGCCGTCGTGCTCCCGAATCATGCCGTTTTCCCATTTGCTGCTGGCCCTT
>DAIDKG010000520.1 GCA_027450125.1 Bordetella sp.
CCCAGCGCAGCAGCAGTTCGGCGCTATCGCCGGGGCGCAGCAGCTTCTGGAATTTCAGCACTTCCATGCCGCCGAAGTTCAGGTCGGGCTTGAGGTCGCGGCGCGCGGCATCGAAGGCCCAGCCGATCTGGGCGACGCCGGGCACGATGGGCAGGTCCGTGAAATGGCCCGAGAAATGCGCCAGGTCCAGCGGGACTTCGAAAGCATAGCGCCGTGTCCAGGCGTCGGGTGCAGGCAGCGGTTCGAGCTCGGGACAGAGCGGGCGCGGACCGGCCAGCCGCTCGAAGACCAGGCGCGGCAGCTTGCCATGCGCGTTCCAGGGCAGCCGGCGCAGCAGGCGCCAGCTGCGCGGCACGGCCAGGTTCTCGATCTGCGGCGCCAGGTGCGCGCGCAGCGCGGCAATGACGGCCCTGCGGCCCTGGTTGCGCAAGGCGTGCAGTCCGGCCGGCGTCAGCGCAATGAGCGCGGTCAGGCGGCCGGCGCCGGCCAATCGGTCGACATAGGCTTCGTCCACCCAGGGGTGGCCGGCCAGCGCGCGTTCGACCATGGGCAGGGCAATGCGCTTTTCCTCGAGTTTGACGATGCGATCCAGGCGCCCTTGCAGGACGAAGCGGCCAGGCAGGCGCAACTGGGCGGCATCGGCCGTCTGCTCGCGCTCGTTGTTGGTCCAGGGCGACCGCACCCAAAGCGCCCGGCGCGCATCCAGCCCGATTTCGACGTCCGCGACGCATTGCCAATCGGTGTCGCCCTGGCGCCAGGCCACGACGCCGGTTTCGGAGCTGCCGTAGATTTCGGTCGGCATCCAGTCCAGCCGCTGGCTCATGGCATGCATGGCCACGACGGGCAGCGCGCCGCCGGCGCAGAAGATGCCGCATAGGCCTTGCCGCAGCGCGGGCCAGTCCAGATTTCCGTCCAGCCGGCGCAGGATCGCGGGGCTGGCTATCCAGACGCAAGGTGCGTGGTCGCGCACGGCCAGTTGCACTTCCTCCGGATAGGCCAGTTGCGCGCGCACGATGGGGCGGCCGGCGCAAAGAGGCCACAGCAGCCTGAACGGCAGGCCGTACATGTGCTGCGCACTGACCGTGCCCAGAACGGTGGCGGGCCGGCTTTTCCCGTCGCGCCCCTGCTCGCCTTCAAGCGCGGGCCATTGCGCCTGCAACGCCCGGACTTCCTGCACGAGCTGAGACCAGCGCTTGTCCAGCAGCTTGGGCGTGCCGCTGGAGCCCGACGTGAGGATGCGCACGCCCGGCGCGTGCGGATCCAGCCGCACCGGCGCCATGGGCGCATGGGACAGCAGTTCGTCCAGCGGCAGTTGCCGGGCCGCCTGGGCGGGCAGCTCCCGGTCGCTCAGCCAGGCATCGGTTTCGCCGTGCAGGCGCGCGCAGGTGGCCGGTTGGACGTCGCCGGGCAGGACCGCGGCGACACCGGCGCGCCAGCACGCCAGCAGCGCCGCGGCCAGCAGTGCCGCATCGTCGAAGAACAGGCCTGCGCGCCGTACGCCGCCGGCCTGCAGGCCGGCGGCGATGGCTAGGCTGCGCCGCCCGAGCTCGGCCAGGTCCAGAGCCGGTTCATGAGCCACCAGGCGTGCAGGCGAAGCCTGCGCGAGCAGGTCGGGCAGGTCTATCCAGGACATGTCAGATCCGCCCAGCGGCATCGCACGCTGCTTTTTTGAAGCGTGGACGCACCAGCCATTCGCCGGCGAACAGCAGGCCGGTCAGGATGTAGCTGATGCAGCCGGTATAGGCCGTCCACCATGACCAGGGCCCCCATAAGGCCAGGGCTGCGGCCACCAGGCCGTTGAACAGAAAAAATCCGACCCACACCTGCGTGACTTTGCGGGTGTAGCGCACGCCTTCGGGCGGCAGGTCCGGATGCTGCAGCCGGGCGATGCGCTCGATCAGGGGCGGGCCATAGCGCAGGCTGGCGCCGAAGACGGCGAGCATGATGGCGTTGATGAGCACGGGATACCAGCGCAGGCCGGCCTTGGTCCCGACCAGGGCAAAGACGATGCAGCCTGCCAGGGCCAGCAAGGGCGGTATGCGTCCGCCGGGCTGGCCCTTGCCCGGAACGAGTGTGCGCAGCAGCCACAGCGCGGCCATCGGCAGCATGATCCAGCCGGGCTGGGCGCGTTCCATCATGGCGTGGACCCAGAACGGGTAGGCCAGGCCCGCCAGCAGCAACGCGGCGCCGAGCAATGACTTCATTGATTCTGCGACTGTTGCTTCTGGTAGATCGCCTCGATGACATCCTGCACGGTGCGCACGCTGCGAAAGTCGCTGGCATCCAGCTTGCGGCCGGTCTTGCGCTTGATGTGATCGATCAGGTCGATGGCGTCGATGCTGTCGATTTCGAGGTCGGTATAGAGGTTGGCCTCGGGCGTGACGCGCTCGGGCTCGATTTCGAACAGTTCCACCAGCGCTTCGCGCAGCGTGGCCACGATGGATTCTCGGGTCTGCATGAAAGATGTCCTGGACAGGTTCAGGCGCCGCGGTGCGAGGCGATGAAGGCGGCCAGGCTGGCCACCGTGGCGAAGTGCTGGCGCATGGTCCTGGTCTCCGCCTCGAGCGTGATGCCGTAGCGCTTTTGCAGCGCCAGGCCCAGCTCCAGCGCGTCGACCGAGTCCAGGCCCAGTCCTTCGCCAAAGAGCAGCTCGTCGCTGCCGATGTCTTCGGGAGTCATGTCCTCCAGGCCCAGCGTTTCAATGATGAGCGTCTTGATTTCGGGTTCCAGGGCAGTCATCGTGGGCAAGTCTCGCTTCAAAATAATTATGGAGAAAATCGTTCATCTTGCGGCCCGCCGCGGGAGGCAGGTCGTGGGTCAGCCATTGCCGCGGATCCAGGTCCGCGCCGACTTCGATGCTATAGCGTATGCGCCGATTCGGAACGCGCCACCAGGGTTCGCCCTTGGTCAGGCTGCGCGGATTCATGCGGATGACCACGGGCGTGACGATGGCGGCCCCGCGCAGCGCGATGGCGCAGGCGCCGCGGTGAAAGCGCGGCGGGCTTCCCAGCGGCGTGCGCGTGCCTTCCGGGAACACCAGCAGCGTCTCGCCGCTGCGTAGCGCCTGGGCCGCGCGATCCAGCATGTCCAGGCTCTGGTCGTTGGTAATGTAGCCCGCGTTTCGCACGGGACCGCGCGTAAAGGGGTTGGCGGCCAGCTTGTGCTTGACGACGCAGTTGGCGTCGGGGATGTAACCGACCAGCAACACGACGTCCAGCAGCGAGGGGTGGTTGGCGATGATGAGCTGCCCGGGCTGCCCGAGCCGGTCGGCGTGCTTGAAATCAAGTTCGATGACGCCGGCGCGGAGCATGAAGCGCACGAGCAGCCTGAAGGCATGGC
>DAIDKG010000521.1 GCA_027450125.1 Bordetella sp.
ATGCATGCGCATCTGCTGCGCGTGCAGCCGGCTCTCGTTTATTTGCTGCATGCGCAGTTGCTGCGGCGAAGGACGCCTGTTGCCGTAGTTGTTGACCACGCGGTGGATGTTGTACCGGTTGATGATGGTGGTCGACGTGCGGGAGATGTACGTCGTGTGGTTGTAGACCACCGCCGGGCGCCAGCCGCCGCCGGGGCCGCTGGGGCCATAGCCGGGTGGCGGCGCCCAATGCACGCCCCAGTCGTGCCAACCCCAGCCCACGTGGCTAAAGAGCGCGGCGCCGACCGCGATGCCCACGCCGAAGGAGATCAAACCGACGGTGACGCCGACTCCGGGCGGGTAGACGGGCGGTTCGTAGACATAGCCCGGGTAGTACGCGACCGGCGTGCCATAGACCACCGCCGGGTTGTAGACGGGCACGTAGACGACATCGGGCTGCGCCGGCTCGATCACGATGGTCTCGGGCGGCGGGGCGACCACCGGCGGGCCGTCGTAGATGAGGGGCGCGTCCGGGGAGGGCACGTACTGCGGGGTCACCACAGGGGGCGAGGTCCTGACCACCATCTGGCTGTTCGAACTCAGATGGCCGGCAGCCTTGGCGCGCTGGCGCATGACCTGCACGGCGTTGAGCACATCGCTCGGGTCGTTGTAGTAGGCCTGCCCCAGCGCCGTGGTCCAGGCCATGTTCGAGGACATCTGCGACAGCACGGCCGGGAATTCGGTCAAGGCCTTGACCGAGGGATCCCAGGGCTGCTGATCGGCGGCGCTGACCAGCGCCGCGCCTGTCAGGCCGGGATTCTGCGTCACCAGGTCGTTGGCGGCCGAGATCTGGTCGGGATAGGTCGCGCCCGCCAGTACCAGCGCGACCAGTTTGTCGGGGAACAGGGCGATGGGCGCGGTCATCTGGTAGAGCTGGTCCGCGGTGGGCGGCGTGTAGGCCGCGGGCGACTCGGGCGCAGCGGCAGACGGATAGGCAGGCGCCTGTTGCGCGAGCGCTTGTGTCCCGAACGTGGCCAGGCCCAGCATCGATACCATCAGCGACGACGCGATCATGCGCTGTGCGGGGGTATGCGTTCTTCTTTTCATTGCCTTTCCTTCTCTTGATCTACGAGCTTGCACGAGGGATGGGAAATCTTTCTAGGTACGCAGCACGGGCAGCGTGGGGTAGCGTCCGAGCAGAATGGGCCGCGAGTCGACGCCCCACCAGTGTTCGAGAATCGTTGCATAGACCGAACGAAAATCCACGCCGACCGGCAGATTGCCGTTCGCATCCAGTCGGTCCAGCGCGGGCGGCACGCCGTAGAGTCCGCCGCGCACGGCGCCGCCGGCAATGAAGTGCGGCGCGACCGTGCCGTGATCGGTGCCGCGGCTGTCGTTCTCGCCGGCGCGCCGGCCGAATTCCGAATAAGTCGCCACCAGCGTCGCGTTCCATCGGTTCATTTCGATCAAGGCGCTGCGCATCGCGGCCATGCCCTGCGAGAACTGCCCGAGCAGGTTCCGGTGCCGGCCGGGCTGGTCGTGATGGGTGTCGAATCCGTTGAGCGTGAGCCGCATGGCTGCCACGCCTTTGCCGGGCACACGGCGGTCCGCGCGTGTTTCCGAATCGGCCACGATCTGCATCGCGGTCTTGACGAGATTGCCGAAATTGCCCGGCGGGAATGTAGTGCGCAGCATGGCCTGTCCGTCCGTGGGTCGCAGGCGATCTGCGGCGCGCTGGATTTCGTGTTCGACTTCCAGTACGTGGGCAAGTTCCGGGTTGCCGCTGGTCTTGTCGACAGAATGGACCAGGTTTGAATCACGTAGAAACTGTTGCGGATTGACCAGTGCGATGGCGTGGGCGCCGTTGGCGAGCGGTCCCATTTCCGCGCTGCCGATCACGACCGCGTCCGACGCGTAGCTTTGCGGCACCGGATACCGCTGGAACGCGCGCGTCAGCCAGCCGGTGTCCAGGTACTGGTCCGACGCCGAAGCGGTATTCCAGATCTCGATGGAACGGAAATGCGAGAGATTGGGCGACGAGTAGCTCACGCCCTGCACGATGGCCAGCTCGCGTTGCTGCCATAACGGCATGAGCGCCTGCAGCGCGGGATGCAGGCCGGTCTGCCCGTCGAGCGCGATGACCTGCTCGCGCGCGATGCCGATGGTGGGGCGCAACTGCGCGTAGCGCGGCGAAGCGTAGGGGATGACGGTGTTCAGGCCGTCGTTGCCGCCCTTTAGTTCGATCAGGATCAGCAACCTGGCATAGTCGGGGGCGCGCGCGGCGCTCCATGCCAGCCCCGGGCGCAACGCCGCGGCGCCGAGCGAGGCGGCGCCGGCTCGAAGGAAATGGCGGCGATTGATCATGGATGTGCTCCTACTTGAGCTGATAGGCCGGATCGGTGAGCAGCGCCGCGAGCAGGTCCAGCCCGTCGTCGCCCGGTGGAATCGGCTCGGCCGCGCGTGTGGCCAGCACGGAATGTTCGATGCGTTTGCGTGTGGCCGCGTCGGGCACACCGGTTTCGCGGGCATGCTCCTGGGCGAGCCAGCGCGCAGGATCGAAGCGCAGGCCCCTGCCAGCCGGATGCGGTCGGGCGTCAGGCCTGAACGTCGCGGGTGTCATCGCAGCCTGTGTGCCGGGCCCGGGCCGCATCATGCGACCGTCCTGCCCTTCGCCCGCGGTGCGCAGGATGGCCTCGACAAAGCGCTCGCGCACCAGCAGCGTCGAGCTGTTTATCCAGCTCCGGCCGCCGCGCCAGCCCTTGACATCGGGCGGCTCGAATAGGTTCTGGCCGAGCTGGTTCAAGGCAGCCACCAGCGGCCGCGCAGATCCGCAGGCGATGTCGAATGCGCGTACGGTACCGATCACGAAGTCCACGGGCGAGCGCGTGAGCGTGCCCTTGTTTTCCTGGGCCCAGAACGCCCTGGACAGGAACATTGCCCGCAGGACCGTGCGGATGTCGTAGCCGCTGGCGCGAAAGACATCGGCCATCGCCGCGGCCTGCCTGGCGTCGGGCGTGTCGGAGATGAACTCGCGCCACAGCTTGGCCGTGACCAGGTTCGCGGTCTGCGGGCGCGCCAGCAGCAGGTCGAGCACCTGGTCGCCGTCGAAGTTCCCGGTCTTGCCCAACACGGTCTTCAGGCCGTTGTCGTGCGCCCCGGGACGCCAGACGACTTGCGCCTGGCCGTCCAGGCCCCAGCCGGTATAGGCGCGCGCAGCCTCCGTGACGTCCTTCTGCGTGTAATGGCCTTCACCCAGGGTGAACAGCTCCATGACCTCGCGCGCGAAGTTCTCGTTCGGATGGCCTTTGCGGTTGCTCGCGCCGTCCAGGTATTGCAGCATCGCCGGGTCCTTGGCGACCTGGTGCAGCATGACGCCGAAATTGCCCAGGGCGTCGCGGCGCAGCAGCAGGTTCTGCGCCAGCATGGTCTGCGGCCACGGCACCTTGTCCTGGCCGGAGACGAAATGGTTGTGCCAGAACAGGGTCATGCGCTCGGTCAGCGGCGAAGGCGTATGCAGCATTTCCATGACCCACCATGCGCGCGCCTCCTGGTAGCGCCGGTTGCGCGTCATTTGCGCGGTCTTCCTTTCCTCGGGCGTCCATGCGCGGCGCGCCTGCGGCGTCGGTATGGGTTCGTCGAACCAGGCGGGCAGCGGCGTAACCGGGGTTTCGCGCGTCGTTGCAAGCAGCCGGTCCACGGCCTGCGCCCGGGTCAGGCCGACGTATTGCGCGGTCTCGTGCGGATCGGGCGCATAGCCGGTGCGATCGAGCAGGAAGCGCGCATCGGCGGCGCTCAGGATCTTGCCGCCCGGCGCCTCGATACCGGCAAGCGAGCCCGCGTGTTCCGCGGAACGGATGCGCGCGGCGGCCCATGCCGCGGTCCAGGACCCGGTCGCCAGGATCGCGCAGATCGCGATAGGGATTGGCGCACGTCGCCGGGCCGGGAGCAAAGCTGTTTTCATGGTCGTCTGGATTCCAGAGAGTTCGACCATTAAACCGGCGTGTTCCGGTGTATCTGTCGTTCGTTGTGTAACAGACTGTGGGCCGGCGTAATCCAGGTTCTAGGGCCCGTTAACGCTGGATGCCAGCCAGTGCGGGGCTCTTTTAGCGTTTTACAGGCCTAGTGCGGCGCAGCCTGCCGCGCGGATGCGGGCAACTGGAAGGAGCCTCGGCGCTGCAATCCCTGGGCAAGAAGGATGCGCTCGTCGAAAGGCAGCGCCGCAGCAAAGGCCACGATGCTTTCCTCGAGCTGCCTGCGCTGCTCGAATTCCGCGTCGCGGATATGCGTGAGCGCCATGGAGATGGCCTGCTGGTCGAACTGCGGCGCCATCAGCAGCTGTGCAACATATTGTCGCCCTTGTCGCGCTTGCCTTGCATAGGGAGCGGCGTTGCGGCGTTGCTGCCTGAGCAGCGCGGCATAGGCCTTGCGGTACTGCGGCGCGAGTTCCTGCGCCGCGAAGCGGATGTTGCGATGCTGCTGCGCAAGCATGATGTGCTCGTCTCCTCGCCACCGGTAGAGCGCGCCGGCGATGCCGCCGACGAGAAAGACGTTGACGATCACCGAAACGGCGAGCCAGGTTCGGACGCGCGACATCAGTCTTCCTCCTGCATGCCGATGGCGGGCAATACGAACGCGCTTTGACGGAAGGACAGGGCGCCGTCGGGTGACCCGGGCTGCGCGGTGTCCGAGAACGGGGCCAGGAGCATGGACATGCAGAGCGCGCCGGCCGCGATTCCGACACCCGCCGCCCCGACCAGGCCTAATCCCGACCACCAGGGATGCCGGCGCACAAGCGAGGGCCGCCCGGCCGGAATGGTGGCCATGACGCGCGCGCGCAGCACATCGCTGACCTCGGGGCTGTCCATCGTGTCGAGCAGTGCGTCGAGCATCCGCTCGCGCTTGATTTCATCAGAAGCCATGAGCGTTCTCCTTCATCCGGTTCCGTCCAGCAGGCGCTGCTTGAGCGTGCGCCGCGCCCGCGCAAGCAGGCTCTCCATTGCATCCACGCTGATCTGCATCGCCCCTGCAGCTTCGGCGTTGCTCAGATCCTGGTAGTAGGTCAAAACCAGCGCTTCGCGCTGCCTGACAGGCAGCGCGGCAAGCGCCTTCCAGACACGGTCGCGCGTCGACAGCAGGGCGACCGCGTCCTCGGGCGTGGGACCCGGGTCGGCCTCCATGTCGAGCTCCATCGCGCCGACTTCATGCCGCCGATGGCTGGCCGAGAGCCTGTCGCGGCAGACATTCAGGACGATGCGATGCAACCACGTGTCGACTTTCGCGTCGTCTCTTTTCCAGCTGCCTGCGTACTTCCATACCCGGATGAAGACATCCTGGGCTATATCCTCGGCTTCGGCCGAATCGCCGCACATCCGGTACGCGAGCGCCAGCACGCGATGCAGCTTGCGCGTCACGAATGTGCCTGCGGCCGACTCGTCACCCTCGGCGATGCGCCGGATCAGCGCGGCATCGGGGTCCTGGACGAACACCGGGATCGGACCGGACGTATCAGGGCGCCCAGTGGCCCTCCATCCAGACCCAGCCGCCGGCGTGCGCTGCCCAATGACCGGGTACCCAGTGGTAGCCGACGCGCACGGCCCGCCAGTGGCCGGGTATCCAGACGTAGCGCCCTTCCCGCCAGACCCAGTGGCCGCCTTCCCAGACATGACCCGGACGCGGGGCAGGTACGACTTCGACCTGAGGCGGCGGCGGGGCCACGCGTACGACGGCCGGCCGCGCGGGTTCGACCACGCATGCGGACAGGCTCAGGCAGAGCAGCGCGGCGGTCAGCGAGGCCGCCGCCATGCGCCCGGCGGTACCGTCGGGGAAAAGCCGGTCGCGGGTTTGCGGCGTGAGTTGTCGTGGCATGTTTCATGAGTCCTTGGGTTGAAGCCAGGCAGGCGGTTTCGAAGGGCCTGTCCGTGCCGTGGTTTGGATCGCTTGCCGTTTAACCGGGGTTGCGCGCCGCACCCGTCGTGGATTGGTGTGCTTTTTTGTAACAGGAATGCATGCTGCCGCCTATCCGAACAGATCCAGCTGGCGGCTCACAAGTCCGTCGAAGTCCTCGCTCAGAAAAGGCAGAATGGCGTCGGCGATAGGCCGCAACTGCTTGTCCACGTAGTGCGCGTAGTCGATGGGAGCGCGCCGGGCCTCCAGCGGTTGCGGTCCGGCCTCTGTGATCACGTAGCTGATCCAGCCGCCGTTCTGGTATTGCGCAGGCCTGCCCTGGCTGCGGTTGTGATCGTCGGCCAGGCGGGCGGCGCGTACATGCGGCGGGACATTGCGCTGGTATTCGCCCAGCCGGCGGCGCAGGCGCTTGCGGTAGATCAGCTGGTCGTCCATCTGGCCCAGCAGGGTGCGCCGCACGACGTCCTGCACGTAGTCCTGGTGGGGCTGGCGGTCGAATACGCGCCGATAGAGTTCCTGCTGGAACTGCTGCGCGAGCGGCGACCAGTCGGTGCGCACGGTCTCCATGCCTTTGAAGACCAGTTCGGTGCTGCCGTCGTCGCGCACCACCTGGCCAGCGTAGCGCTTTTTGCTGCCGGGCCGGCCCAAAGCAAAAACGCCTCCTTCGGGGGGCAGCAGGCCGTCGGCGGGGCGTGGGGGCCCCTTTTTACTGCCCGGTTCGGCGCTGCGTACCGTGGGCATGAGAAAGCGCCGATAGTGGGTATCGAATTCCAGTTCCAGCGCGCTTTCCAGGCCGTGCGCCTGGTGCAGTTGCTCGCGCCACCAGCGGTTGACGTGCTCGACCAGTTCCCGGCCGATGGCCGCCGCGCTCGCTTCATCGTGGGCGCGCCCGAGCCAGACGAAAGTGGAGTCGGTGTCGCCGTAGATCACCTCGAAGCCGCGCTCTTCGATCAGGGCACGGGTGCGGCGCATGATGTCGTGGCCGCGCAGCGTGATGGACGAGGCCAGGCGCGGGTCGAAGAAACGGCAGCCGCTGGAGCCGAGCACGCCGTAAAAGGAATTCATGATGATCTTGAGCGCCTGCGACAGCGGCGCGTTCTTTTCGCGCTTGGCCGCCTCGCGCCCCTGCCAGACCTGGGCGACGATGCCGGGCAGGCAATGCTTCTCGCGCGAGAAGCGCGCACCGCGATAGCCGTCCACGGCGTCCGACGGATTGCCGGCGCGCAGGCCTTCGATCAGTCCGACCGGATCGATGAGAAACGTGCGGATGATGGAGGGATAGAGGCTTTTATAGTCGAGTACCAGCACCGATTCGTACAGGCCGGGCCGAGAATCCATGACGAATCCGCCGGGGCTGGATTCGGGCTGGCGTTCGCCCAGGTTGGGCGCGACAAAACCCAGCCTGTGCATGCGCGGCATGTACAGGTGCGTGAAGGCCGCCACCGACCCGCCGCTGCGGTCGGCGGGCAGGCCGGTCACGCTCGCGCGCTCCAGCAGGAAATCGATCAGCCCGGTCTTTTCGAAGATGCGCGTGACCAGCACGCAGTCCTGCAGGTTGTAGCGGGCCAGGGCGGGCTTGTCCCGCGCGAACATGCGGTTGATCGCGTCCATGCGGTCGTAGGGGTTGTCTATGGCTTTGCCCTCGCCCAACAAGTCCCGCGCAACGGCTTCCAGGCTGAATGAGGGGAAATTCCAGGTGGCCGAGCGCAAGGCCTCGATGCCGTCGATGACCAGCCTGCCTGGCGCCGCAGCGAAATAGTGCTGCTGGCTCTCGTGCTCGCGCCACTCCAGTTCTTGGCCCGCGCGGCCCAGCCGCAGCGGCACGCCCAGGCGTTGCGCGTGCTCCCGCAGAATGCGCAGATCGAATTGCACCAGGTTCCAGCCGATGATGGCGTCGGGATCATGCTCGGCGAACCAGGCGTTGAGGCGCCTGAGCAGCTCGGCGCGACTCGCGCAGTACTC
>DAIDKG010000522.1 GCA_027450125.1 Bordetella sp.
GACCGCGTGGTGCTGCCGCAGGCCACGCACGACGCCTGGCGCGCCTACGCCGAGTCGGGCATGCTGGCGGCCGCACAGGATGAGGCGCTCGGCGGCATGCAGCTGCCGTACACCGTCGAAGCCGCGGCCAACGCGTTCTTCGGCAGGGCATCGGTGGGGATCAGCGCCGCGCTGCTGACGGTGGGCAACGCCAACCTGCTGATGGCGCACGGCACGCCGGCGCAGCAGCGCGTGTTCGCGCACCGCGCGTTCAGCGGCCAGTGGGCGGGCACCATGTGCCTGTCCGAACCGCAGGCGGGTTCCAGCCTGTCGGACATCGCCACCCGCGCGCTGCCCGACGGGGACGATTTCGAGCACGACCCGCTGGGCCCGCGCTACCGGCTGTTCGGCAGCAAGATGTGGATTTCGGCCGGAGAGCACGATCTGACCGAGAACATCGTGCATCTGGTGCTGGCCAAGATCCCGGACGCCGACGGACGGCTGGTGCCGGGCACGCGCGGCATTTCGCTGTTCATCGTGCCCCGGATGCTGGTCGATGCGCAAGGCCGGCTGAGCGGCGCGCGCAACGACGTCAGCCTGGCCGGGCTGAACCACAAGTGCGGCTGGCGCGGAACACCCAACACCCTGCTGGCGTTCGGCGACGGCCGCCAGCAGCCGGGCGGCGCGCCGGGCGCCATCGGCTGGCGCGTCGGGGCCGCGGGCGACGGACTGCGCTGCATGTTCCACATGATGAACGAGGCGCGCGTCGGCGTCGGCATGGCCGCGGCGATGCTCGGCATGGCCGGCTACGAGGCCGCGCTGGCCTATGCCCGCCAGCGCCCGCAAGGCCGTCCGCCGGGCGCGGCAGGCAAGGACGCGACCCGCCCGCAGGTGCCGATCATCGAACACGCCGACGTCCGGCGCATGCTGCTGGCGCAAAAGGCGTATGTCGAAGGCGCGCTGGCGCTGGAGCTGTATTGCGCGCGACTGATCGACGAGCAGCGCACCGGCGCTCCGGAGCAGGCGCGCGACGCCCGACTGCTGCTCGAGGTGCTGACCCCGATCGCCAAGAGCTGGCCCTCCGAGTGGTGCCTGGAAGCCAACAGCCTGGCGATCCAGGTGCACGGCGGCTACGGCTACACGCGCGATTTTCCGGTCGAGCAGTACTGGCGCGACAACCGGCTGAACATGATCCACGAAGGCACCCACGGCATCCAGGCGCTGGACCTGCTGGGACGAAAAGTGGTGATGGACGATGCGCGGGGCCTGGCTCTGCTCGCCGCGCGCATCGAGGCCACCGCGGCGCGGGCCGACCAAGCCGATGCGCTGCGGCCGCATGCGCAGGCGCTGCGCCAGGCGCTGCAGGCGTTGCTCGACGCCACCCGCGAGGCCTGGTCCGGCGACGATGTGCAGGCCACGCTGGCCAACGCGACGCCGTACATGCAGGGCTTCGGCCACGTCGTGCTGGCGTGGATCTGGCTCGACGTCGCGCTCGCGGTGCCGCGGCAAGCCGCCGCGGAAGACTTCCACCGCGGCAAACTGCAGGCCTGCCGCTACTTCTTCCACTATGAACTGCCCCGGATCGGACCCTGGCTGCGGGTCGCGGCCACGCGCGATCCGACCTGCCGCGACATGCAGGACACCTGGTTCTGACCCCACGGGGCAGTCTCTGCACCCGCGCAACGCCCGGACTCGCCTTTTCCGAATTCATGAACAGCGCATCGAAATCCTTGCTGGTTCTGCTCACTGGCGGTGCGGTTCTCGGCTTCACGGGCATTTTTGTGCGCCTTGCAGCGGCAAGCGGGGCAGGACCATTCGCCGCAGCATTCTGGCGTATGGCAATGGCATCCCCGTTGCTGGGCACATGGACGTGGCGATCCCGACGCATTGGGGCCACTCCACACCAATCGCACAGAATCAGGTCCGCCGCCTCAAATTGCGCCGCGCCTGCGCTGATCGCTCTGGCCGGCGCCGCCTTCGCTGGCGATCTTCTCCTTTTCCAACTGGGCCTGACTTGGACCACAGTGGCCAATGCGACCTTGGAGTCAAACATGGCGCCGGTGGTCGTGGTCCTCGCAATCTGGGCGCTGACGGGGGTAGCGCCACGTGCGCGGTTCCTGGTGGCATTGGTGGCTGCGCTCACTGGAGCGCTTCTGGTCATTGGCGCACATCGCGACGAACACAGGGCCTTGCTGGGTGACGCGTGCGCGAGCGCATCCGCGGTCTTTTACGCGGTCTATCAAATCGTGCTGCAAAAGGCACGCCAACATGTGGCGACGTTGCCTCTGATGGCATGGGTTGGTGTTGCTGCAACGATCGCGCTACTTCCTTTCGCCTGGTTAGAAGGTGATCTTTTGCCACACACGGCAATGGCCTGGATCTGGTTGATCTGTCTGGCACTGCTCGTGCAACTCGGCGGTCAAGTCGTCATCGCCCATGCCATCAAGCACATCGACCCGGCGAGAGCCTCGGTCGCACTTCTGGTGCAACCGGCAACGGCGGCCTTTTACGCATGGGGCTTGCTCGGCGAGAGGCTCGACGCCATGCAGATGGTCGGCGGACTGCTTGTACTGATCGGAATCTATCGAGCGCAACGCTGAGACGCATCACGCACGGCCCGGGCAATCCAAGCGCGGATCCGTGCACCGCGGTCTCAGGCAATCTGAGCTCATCGTTGGTAAATCGGAGGTCAATGATGCACCCTTACGCCAAGGTCGCAACACAAGCAGAACCGATCCCGGCTAACTCAGCCGAGCAAGCGCGCATGCCGAACCGGAATCGCCCGTGGCTGGAAAGCTACCGTGGGATCCCTTTCGAAATCGATCCAGACAAGTACCGCTCCGTGGTGCACATGCTGGAAG
>DAIDKG010000523.1 GCA_027450125.1 Bordetella sp.
GATCTGCTCGAAGACGGCGGAGTCCTCGAAATCGAGGTGGCCTACGACCTTTCGCTGGGCGCATGGGAAGACCCCAGTCACGTGCGCGCATTCAATGAACGCTCGTGGCTTTACTACAGCGACTGGTGCGAACGGATAGGCTGGCACAACCATCGCTTCGACGTGCAGGGCTTGGCGTTCAAACTGTCAGATTATGGGGACGAGCTTCGGTCCCAAGGACGATCGGAGATCGAGCTTGCCCGAACGCCTCGCGCCGTGGAAACCATGCGGGTCCAGCTCAAAAAGCGGCCCTTGACGGATCAGGATCGCACCTAGTGCCCGGGACGCTCCGAGCGGCGGTCAGAGCCCGTCCACACCCTGTAAGAACCTGATTTGGCTTGCAAATATCCAGAAATCAGGCGACAATTTAAAGCTTTCTTGCTCGACCACCCGAAACCTGGGCGGCGGGCTGCCCCTTGCAGGCCTTGAATACGGGTCAAACCGGATTCAACTGAGGTCGGGTCTGCGAGACATCCATAGGAGTCACCTCATGACGCAAACCCTGCGCCACTACGAAGTGGTGTTCATCGTGCACCCCGACCAAAGCGAGCAAGTGCCCGCCATGGTCGAGCGCTACCAATCCCTGGTTACCGGCCAAGGCGGTTCGATTCACCGCCTGGAAGACTGGGGCCGCCGTCAGTTGGCCTACCCGATCCAGAAGCTGGTCAAGGCTCACTACGTCTGCCTGAACATCGAATGCGGCCAAGCCACGCTGGACGAACTCGAACATTCCTTCCGCTACAACGATGCCGTTCTGCGCCACCTGGTCATCAAGACCAAGAAGGCCGTCACCGCGCCCTCGATCATGATGAAGTCGGTCGAGCGAGAAGAGGCCCGCAAGGCCGCCGCGGAAACCGCCGCCCAGGCTGCGGAACAGGCGTAAACAGGATAGCGAAGCGAGATTCGACGTACCGGACAGCCCCGAGTCGGGTCCGCGGCATGAACAAGGTTGAGCTGGTGGCGCGCGTTCTTGAGCGCGAGCCTCTGCGACATACCCCCGCCGGCATACCGGCGATCGAAATGCTGCTGGAGCACGAGTCGGAAGTCATCGAGGCCGGGCAAGCCCGCAAGCTTGCTTTCACGGTGGACGCGGTGGCGCTGGGAGATCTGGCGATGCTGCTGGCCGACACCCCGCTGGGTGCCGAACTGCACATAGAAGGCTTTCTGGCCCCTGTGCGCAAAGGTTCGGTGAAACTCAAGCTGCACATGCAGCGGGCGGGACGGACGAGCGGCGGCAGGGATCCCCTGGTTGCCTGATCGCCATACCGGTTCGGACGCAATCGCGAGCTCGATTCAATACAGACAGATCAAATTCAAGAGGCACATCATGGCTTTTGGAAAGAAGAAAGAAAAGCGTAAATTCACCCAGCAGAACCCGCTGTTCAAGCGTCGCAAGTTCTGCCGCTTCACCGCCGCCGGCGTTGAAGAAATCGACTACAAGGACCTGGACACCCTGCGCGACTTCGTCCAGGAAAACGGCAAGATCATTCCCGCCCGCCTGACGGGCACCCGGGCGATCTATCAGCGCCAACTGGATTCGGCCATCAAGCGTGCCCGGTTCCTGGCGCTGCTGCCCTACACCGATAACCACAACTAATCGGGGGAACTGAACATGCAAGTCATCCTGCTCGAAAAAGTCGTCAATCTGGGCAATCTGGGCGAAGTCGTGCGCGTGCGCGACGGCTATGCCCGCAATTTCCTGATTCCCCAGAAAATGGCCCGCCGCGCGACCGACGCCGCCATGAAGGAATTCGAAGCCCGCCGCGCGGAGCTTGAAAAAACCCAGGCCGAGAAGCTGGCCGCTGCCCAGGCCCTGGGCGAGCGCCTGGCCGGCTACCAGCTCAAGGTCGTGCAAAAGGCCGGCGTCGACGGCCGCCTGTTCGGCTCGGTCACCAACGCCGATATCGCCGAAGGCCTGGTCAAGGCTGGCTTCGCCGGCGTGGCCAAGGGCCAGGTGCGCATGCCCAACGGCCAGATCAAGGCTGTGGGCGAGTACCCGGTGCAGGTCGCCCTGCACGCCGATGTGCTGGCCGACGTATCGGTTCTGGTCGAAGGCGATATGGCCTGAGGTCGCTGTCCGCCGGTCGCAAGCCCGGCAACGGCCGCATGGATACGAACCGGCCGGGCGGAAACGCCCGGCCGGTTTGTTTTTGCAGTATCAAAGGTACTATTGCCGCATGAATACGCCTGTCGATCCCCAGCTTGAATACCTGCGCGTCCCGCCGCATTCCATCGAGGCGGAGCAGTCTGTCCTGGGCGGTCTGCTGCTGGACAACGCTGCCTGGGAACGCGTCAGCGACACGCTGCGCGAAGAGGACTTCTATCGCCACGACCACCGGCTGATCTGGCACCACATCGCCCGTCTCATCGAGCTGTCCCGGCCGGCCGACGTGATCACGGTGCATGAGTCGCTTGCCAGCGCGGGCAAGGCCGAGGAGGTCGGTGGCCTGGCCTACATCAATGCCTTGGCGCACAACACGCCGTCGGCAGCCAATATCCGCCGCTACGCCGAGATCGTCAACGAACGCGCCACGCTGCGCCGCTTGGTGTCCATCGCCGACGAAATCTCGGCCAATGCGCTCAACCCACAGGGCAAGGAAGCCAAGCAGCTGCTTGACGAGGCCGAGGCCAAGGTCCTGCAAATCTCCCAGGAAGGGCAGCGCGGCCTGGCGGGCTTCCAGCAGATTCAACCCCTGCTGTCGCAAGTGGTCGAGCGCATCGACGAGCTTTACCATCGCGAGGGCGACTCGGACGTCACCGGGGTGCCGACAGGCTTTTCCGACCTGGACAAGATGACCTCCGGGCTGCAGCCGGGCGATCTGGTCATCGTGGCGGGCCGCCCCTCCATGGGCAAGACCTCGTTCTCGATGAACATCGGCGAGCATGTGGCGATCGAACAGGGTCTGCCGGTAGCGGTGTTTTCCATGGAAATGGGTGCGGTGCAACTGGCCATGCGTATGCTGGGCTCGGTCGGCATGCTGGACCAGCACCGCATGCGTACGGGCAAGCTTACCAACGAAGACTGGCCGCGTGTGACGCATGCGGTGTCGAAAATGCAGGACGCCCTGGTCTTCATCGACGAG
>DAIDKG010000524.1 GCA_027450125.1 Bordetella sp.
GATGACCGGCATGTATTCCACGGTCGGCATCCTGGCCGCGCTGATCGAGCGCGGCAATAGCGGCCTGGGCCAGCACATCGACATGGCGCTGCTCGATTGCCAGGTGGCCATGCTGGCCAACCAGAACCTCAATTACATGACTTCGGGCAAGGCGCCGCGGCGCGCCGGCAACGCGCACCAGAACCTGGTGCCCTACCAGGTGTTTGCGGCGGCGGACGGCCATCTCATCGTGGCCGTGGGCAACGACAGCCAGTTCCGCAACTACTGCCGCGTGATCGGCATGAACGAACTTGCCGACGATCCGCGCTTTGCCACCAATCCGCAGCGAGTGATCAATCGTGAGGTCCTGGTGCCCATGCTGACCGAACGCATGAAGGCCGGCGCGCGCGACACCTGGCTGGCCGAACTGGAAGCGGCGGGCGTGCCTGCAGGCCCCATCAATACGCTGGAGCAGGTCTACCAGGACCCGCAGGTGCAGGCGCGTGGCATGAAGCTGGAATTGCCGCACCCTATCGCCGGCACGGCGCCCATCGCGGCCAGCCCCCTGAAACTGTCGGGCAGTCCGGTGCGCCACGAGCGGCCCGCGCCCACGCTGGGCCAGCACACGCGGCAGATACTGAGCGAGCGGCTGGGCCTGTCCGACGCGCAGATCGATGCGCTGTCCGGGTCCGCAGGCTGAATCTTCGACACGGCGGGCCGGCCCGGCGGGCGCGCCCGCGCCATTCATCAAGGTGAGAAAACCATCATGCAAGACATCCATATTCTGGGCATCGTCGGCGCTGGCGCCATGGGCCGCGGCATCGCGCAGATCGCCGCCCAGGCCGGCGTGCGCGTCAAGCTCCATGACGCCAGCGGCGAGGCCGTGGCCGCCGCACTCGACATGCTGCGCCAGACCTGGGACAAGCTGGTGCAAAAGGGCAAGTTGACCGCAGCCGATGCGCAGGCCGCGCTGGCCCGCATCGAGCCGGCCGCCACGCTGCAGGACCTGGCCGGCTGCCAGGCCGTGGTCGAGGCCGTCGTCGAACGGCTGGATGTCAAGCGCGAAGTGTTCGCCAAGCTCGAATCCATCGTCGCGGACGATTGCATCCTGGCGTCCAACACCTCGTCGCTGTCCATCACGGCGATCGCCACGGCATGCAAGCTGCCCTCGCGCGTCGTGGGCTATCACTTCTTCAACCCCGTGCCGCTGATGAAGGTGGTCGAGGTGATCGACGGCTTGTGCAGCGACCCGGCCGCGGGCGATGCGCTGATGGCGCTGGCGCGTCGCATGGGTCACACGCCCGTACGCGCCAAGGACATGCCCGGCTTCATCGTCAATCACGCGGGGCGCGGCATGCTCATCGAAGGATTGCGCGCGGCGCAGGAGGCGGTGGCCGGCTTCGACCAGATCGACGCCGTCATGCGCGAGCAGGCGGGATTTCGCATGGGCCCCTTCGAGCTGCTGGACCTGACCGGCCTGGATGTCTCGCATCCGGTGATGGAATCGATCTACCAGCAGTTCTACGACGAGCCGCGCTACCGGCCTTCGCCTATCACCGCGGTGCGTCATGTAGGCGGGATGCTGGGCCGCAAGACGGGCGCCGGCTTCTACGACTACATCGACGGCCAGAAGCAGGTGGCGGCCGAACCGGCCGCGCCCGCGTTGCCGGCCGGCTTGAAGGTCTGGGTGAGCCGCCACAGCTCGCAAGGCTATGCGCGCGCCATGGCGCTGATATCGACCTTGGGCGTCACGGTCTGCGAAAAGCCCGAGGCGGACGCGCTGTTCATCGTCACGCCCTATGGCCAGGACATCTCCACCAGCGTTACGCAGCAGGGCCTGGACGCCGCACGTACGGTGGGCCTGGACACGCTGCATGAACCGGCTCCCGGCCGCCGGCGTACGCTGATGCTGTCGCCGGCCACGCAGCCGGCGTGGCGCGACGCAGCGCACGCGCTGCTGGCCGCCGACGGCGCA
>DAIDKG010000525.1 GCA_027450125.1 Bordetella sp.
ACAGCGGCGACGAGCCCGAGCTGATCCTGCTGGGCTGGCCCGACGCGCGCACCCAGACCAACCGCGTCCTGCTGGCCCTGCATGGCGAGGGCGGCCGCTGGCTGGGCCGTGACAGCAAGGGCTACCTCGGGCTGGACAAGTTCACCGGCCCGCGTCCTCCGGTCGCCTTGTCGTTCTGGCTGCTGCGTGCCTCGGTGCTGCTGGCCGCCCTGATGGGCCTGATGTCGCTGCTGACCTTGATTCGCACGCTGAGGCGGCGCATGGACTTGTCGGTGCTGGGGGGGCGCTGGCGCAGGCTGCTGGTGGGCATGAGTTTCTCGGGCGCTGCGCTGGTGGTCCTGGGCTGGTGCGTGTCGCTGGTGGGGCTGCTGCCCTACGCGGTCAACCGCAGCATCAACCTGAGCGATGTATTCAGCCCTACGTCTTCGGGCGCCCTGCTGCTCGGGATCGCGGGCTATGGCGCGCTGTACGCGGCGTTGATCGCAGCCTTCCTGGGCATGCTGCTGCACGCGGTGCGCTACGGCGTGGTGCCGGTGCGCAAGACGACGGGGGCTCCCGCATGATTGCCGAACTCGCCGCTTCCCAGGGACTCGCGATCGGCGATCCCGCCTTCTGGATGCCTCTGGTTTTCCTGGTCTTTTTGCTGTTGCTGCTTGCGGCGGGCCTGGTGTTCGACGGTTTCGACATCGGCGTGGGATTGCTGCTGCAACTGGCGCCGGCCGAATCGCGGCCGCAGATGATGGCCTTGCTCAGCGCCTGGCGCGATGCCAACGAATTCTGGCCATTGCTGGGCGTGGGCCTGTTCTGCTCGGCCTTCCCCTTTGCCTGGGGGCCGGTGCTGGGCAATCTGTACGGGCCCCTGGCCTGCATGACCCTGGGCATGATGCTGCGCAGCGTGGCTTTCGAGTTCCGCCTGCGCGCCAGCACCGAGCGCAAGCCGCGCTGGATGCTGGGTTTCTGGCTGGGGTCGCTGCTGGCGGCGCTGGGGCAGGGGGCGGCATTGGGGCGGATCGTCACCAGCTACCAGACCGACGCGGGCTACCTGGGCTTCTCGCTCTTCGTGGGCGTATGCGCCGTGGCGGCTTATGCCCTGCTGGGCGCCTGCTGGCTGGTGATGCGGGTCGAGGGCGAGCTGCAGCGCCGCGCGATCGCCTGGGCGCGCCATACGGTGCGCTGGACGGCGGTGGGCATGGTGGCGATCGCGGTGACGCTGGGCCTGGTCAACTCGGGGGTTTTCGCCAAGTGGAGCGATGTGCAGCATCTGGGACTGGCTGCCACCATGTGGGTCGTGATGCTGATGTGTTTTGTCGGCATGGAAATCGCACTGGCCCGGCTGGCATCCAAGCCGGACCAGCAGCGCAGCTGGCTGCCTTTCGTCCTGTGCGTGGCGCTCTACCTGCTGATGCTGGCCGGGCTGGCCTACAGCTTCTTTCCCTACCTGGTGCTGGACGACATGACACTCTGGGACAGCGCGGGCTCGGTGGCCTCGATGCGCATGACCCTGGCCGGCGTGATCGTCGGCGTGCCGGTGGTGCTGGTGTTCAATGTGCTGGCTTACCGCACGGTGTTCGGCAAGGCGCGGGGCTGAGGCGCGGCGCGCAGATCAGCGCACCTGGCCGAGAATGTCCGCGCCGTAGGCTTCGAGCTTGCGCGCGCCCACGCCGCTGATGTGTCCCAGCTCGTCCAGCGAAGCCGGGCGCGCCATGGCGATCTCGCGCAGCGTGGCGTCGTGGAAGATGACGTAGGCCGGCACACCGTGGCTCTTGGCCACCTCGCCGCGCCAGGCGCGCAAGGCTTCGAACAGCGTCAGCGCCTCGGCCGGCAGGTCTGCCAGCGGGGCTTTGGCGCGCGCGCCGCCGCGCGGCGTCTTTTCCCGCCTTTCCAGGTCACGGCGCAGCATGATCTTGCGCTCGCCCTTGAGCACGATGCGGCTGGCCTCGGTCAGGGCGAAAGTGCCGTAGCCCTCGCCGTCGACCATCAGCAGTCCCTGCGCCAACAACTGGCGCAGCACGCCGCGCCAGGTCTGCTCGGAAATGTCCTGGCCTATGCCGAACACGCTCAGCGATTCGTGGTCGTGCTGCCGCGTGCGGTCGGTGCTCTTGCCGCGCAGGATGTCGATCAGATGCCCCGCGCCATAGCGCTGTCCGCGCTGCTGCAGGCGGTAGACCGCCGACAGGGCCTTCTGCGCCGCCACCGTGCCGTCCCAGGACTCGGGCGGATTCAGGCACACGTCGCAATTGCCGCAGGCCGTGATCGTCTGGCCGAAATAGGCCAGCAGGCGCACGCGCCGGCATTCCACCGTCTCGCACAGGCCCAGCATGGCGTCCAGGTTCTGTCCCAAGCGACGGCGAAAGACCTCGTCGCCCGGCGATTCGTCGATCATGCGGCGCTGCTGCACCACGTCCTGCAGGCCGTAGGCCAGCCAGGCCGTGGCGGGCTGGCCGTCGCGGCCGGCCCGGCCGGTCTCCTGGTAATAACCTTCCACGGATTTGGGCAGGTCGATATGCGCCACGAAGCGCACGTCCGGCTTGTCTATGCCCATGCCGAAGGCGATGGTCGCCACCATCACCACGCCGTCCTCGCGCAGGAAGCGCGACTGGTTGGCCGCACGCACCGAGGCGCTCAGCCCCGCGTGATAGGGCAGGGCGTCGATGCCGTGCTCGCACAGGAACGCCGCGGTCTCTTCCACCCGGTTGCGCGACAGGCAGTACACCACGCCCGAATCGCCCTGGTGCTCGCCGCGGATCAGGTCCAGCAGCTGCCTGCGCACCTCGTTTTTTTCGACGATGCGATAGCGGATATTGGGCCGGTCGAAACTGGCCACGAAATGCCGGGCCGCATCCAGTGCCAGTCGCTGCGCGATCTCGGCCCGCGTCATGGCCGTTGCCGTGGCGGTCAGGGCGAGGCGCGGCACCTGGGGCCAGCGCTCGTGCAGCATGGACAGCTGCAGGTACTCGGGGCGGAAGTCGTGTCCCCATTGCGATACGCAATGCGCTTCGTCGATGGCAAAGAGCGCGATCCGGCCGCGTTCCAGCAACTGCAGGCAGCGCTCGGTCATCAACCGCTCGGGCGCCACGTACAGCAGGTCCAGTTCGCCGGCCAGGAAGGCGCGCTCGACATCCTTTGCCTGCTGCCAGTCCTGTGTCGAATTGAGAAAAGCCGCCCGCACGCCCAGTTCGGTCAGCGCATCGACCTGGTCCTGCATGAGCGCGATGAGCGGCGACACCACCACGCCCGTGCCTTCCCGCACCAGCGCCGGGATCTGGTAGCAGAGCGATTTGCCGCCGCCCGTGGGCATGAGAACGAGGGCGTCGCCGCCGTCGATCACGTGATCGACGATGGCCTGCTGTTCACCGCGGAAGGATTCGTAACCGAAGACGCGCCGCAGGACGTCGAGGGCGCGGGAGTCAGACATGGGGGAAACGGGAGGAGTGCATGGAGGGAAATTTTACGCATTATCGAGGTCGGGCATGTTTTCTTAGGTCGCATCGTCGTCGTGGGCGTAGAGCGCTCCAGCTTCGAAGTGCCGGGTTTGGCCGCCGCCTTAGGCGGCCAAAGTCC
>DAIDKG010000526.1 GCA_027450125.1 Bordetella sp.
GCCGTCAAGGCCAACCGCCTGGACGACGCGCTGGCGCCGGCCGCGCAATGCGTGCACCGCCTGAAAGCGCGCGGCGCCGATGCCGTGGCTCTGGGTTGCACCGAACTGCCGCTGGCCATCCCGCATGTCCTGCGGCCGGGCCTGGGCATCGTGCTGACCGACTCCATCGATGCGCTGGCGCTGGCGGCCATCGAACGCTGCCGCGGCTGACCGCGGGCCCGATCCCGCCTGGGCGGCAGCCAGGCCCCAATGAAAACGCCGGCACGCCCGCTGAGCGGCGTGCCGGCGTTTTGCATTCGCTCGCGCCCTACTGGAGCGCCGATACGTCGAGCTTGGCGGCCGTCTTCGCCTTGATTTCATCGACCGTCACGCCAGGCGCCATTTCGAGCAGCTTCAGCCCGCCGGGCGCCACTTCCATCACGCCCAGGTCGGTGATGATGACATCGACTACGCCCACGCCGGTCAGCGGAAGTGTGCAGGCGGGCAGCAGCTTCAGGTCTTCGGTGCCGTCCTTCTTCTTGGCTACGTGCTCCATCAGCACCACGACGCGACCGACGCCGGCCACCAGATCCATGGCGCCGCCCATGCCTTTGATCATCTTGCCCGGGATCATCCAGTTGGCCAGATCGCCCGTCTCCGAGACCTGCATGGCGCCCAGGATGGCCAGATTGATCTTGCCTCCGCGGATCATCGCGAAGGAATCGGCCGACGAAAAGATGCTCGATCCGGGCAGCGTGGTGACTGTCTGCTTGCCGGCGTTGATCAAGTCGGCGTCCACCTCGGCCTCGGTGGGGAAAGGGCCGATGCCCAGGAGGCCGTTTTCCGATTGCAACCACACCTCCATGCCTGCAGGCACGTGATTGGCCACCAGGGTGGGCAGGCCTATGCCCAGGTTGACGTAGAAACCGTCTTGCAGCTCGCGCGCGGCGCGAGCCGCCATTTCATCGCGGGACCATGCCATGTCTAGTACTCCTTGCGGTAAAAGTTGAACCCCGGCCGCTGCGCGGCAGCCCCGCAGGACTGCGGCTGAGCACGGGGCGGCCCGGCGCTCAGGACTGTGCGGGGCGCGTGGTGCGTTGTTCGATGCGCTTCTCGGGGGTCGGATTGAGCACGATCCGATGCACATAGATGCCGGGCAGATGGATCTGGTCGGGATCGAGCGCACCGGTTTCGACGATCTTCTCGACTTCGACGATGGTGACCTTGCCGGCCATGGCCGCGTTGGGATTGAAGTTGCGCGCGGTCTTGCGGAACAGGAGATTGCCGCTGCGGTCGGCCACGTCGGCCTTGACCAGGGCCACGTCGGGCGCCAGCGAACGCTCCATGACGTATTTCTGACCGTCGAACTCGCGGATTTCCTTGCCGTCGGCCACGATGGTGCCCACGCCCGTCTTGGTGAAGAAAGCCGGGATGCCTGCGCCGCCGGCGCGCAGCTTCTCGGCCAGCGTGCCCTGGGGCGTGAACTCGAGCTCGAGCTCGCCGGACAGGTACTGCCGCTCGAATTCCTTATTCTCGCCCACGTAGGACGCGATCATCTTGCGGATCTGGCGCGTGGTCAGCAGCTGGCCCAGGCCGAATCCGTCGACGCCGGCGTTGTTGCTGATGCAGGTCAGGTTCTTGACGCCCGAATCGCGCAGCGCGGCGATCAGTGCCTCGGGAATACCGCACAGGCCGAAGCCGCCTACGGCGATCATCTGGCCGTCCTTGACGACGCCTGCCAGCGCGTCGGCCGCGCTCGCATAGATTTTGTTCATTGCTCCTGCTCCTTGGTTATGTGTTCCCGGCGCCGGCTGGGACCGACCCAGAGTTCTTGCTCGAAATCGAAAAGATTGTAGCGGCAGCCTGCTGCGAGCCGCATTGGCGCTATCCCGCGGGCGTGAAGGCCGCGCCCAGCCTGGCGAGCACGTCGGCGGGCCAGGGCTGCGAACGATTGTTGATATAGTCCATCCAGACCAGCACGTTGCGCCCGCGCGCATACGAACCGGACTGATCGCCCGCTTTGTCCAGGGTGAGCTCGAACTCCAGGCTGGCGCGGCCGATGCGGGCAACGCGGTGCGTGACCCGAACGCTGGCCGGGTAGGTCAGCGGCCGCAGGAAATCGCAGGAGGCATGCGCCAGGATGGCACCGTGATCGGCAGGCAGCCGCAGGCCGGCGCCGTAAAGTATCTGCATCCGGGCCTCTTCCATGAGGCGGAAGTACAGCGTGTTGTTCAGATGATCCAGCGCATCGGAATCGCCCCAGCGCAAAGGCACTTCCAGCGTATGCGTATCGTCCACGCCCAGCGTCCGCCCGACTCTCGGGCCTGCGCCGCCGTGTTCGTCCATCACTAGATTCATGCTCCAATCTCCCTACTCTATACTTCGCCCAATGATAAACCGCCTTGCAGCAGGCCCGATCCGGGGCACGGCAGCCGGGAGACCGGGCCGCACATAACAGGGGATAAGAGCATGTCCGAACGCGAGTCGATGGAATACGACGTGGTCGTCGTGGGCGCAGGCCCAGGCGGCCTGGCCGCGGCCATACGTCTGAAGCAGCTTGCCAGCGAGCGCAATCACGAGATCAGCGTCTGCGTGCTGGAAAAAGCCGCCGAGCTGGGCGCCCACACGCTGTCCGGCGCGGTAATGGACCCGCAAGCGCTCACCGAGCTCATTCCCGACTGGAAAGAAAAGGGCGCGCCGCTCACCGTAGCGGTCACGCAGGACCAGTTCCTGTTCCTCACGCAATCGGGTGCGCGTCGCACACCCGACTGGCTGCTGCCGCAGTGCTTCCAGAATCACGGCAACTACATCGTTCGCCTGGGCGAAGTGGTCAAGTGGCTGGGCGAGCAGGCCGAGGCGCTGGGTGTGGACGTCTTCCCCGGCTTTGCCGCCGTGCAGGTGCTCTACGACGAGGCCGGCGCGGTGCGCGGCGTGGTCACGGGCGACATGGGCGTGGCGCGCGACGGCTCGCATACCGACCACTACCAGCCCGGCATGGAGCTGCTGGCGCGCTATACGATCTTCGCCGAAGGCGCGCGCGGCCAGCTGGGCCGCCAACTGATCGAGCGCTACAAGCTCGATGCCGGCCGCGATCCGCAAAGCTACGGCATCGGCATCAAGGAACTCTGGGAAGTCGACCCAGCGCAATCCAGGCCCGGTCTGGTGATGCACACCGCCGGCTGGCCGCTCGATTCGGACACCTATGGCGGTTCCTTCCTTTATCACCTGGACAACAATCAGGTGGCGGTGGGCATGGTGGTGGGCCTGGACTACGCCAACCCCTGGCTCTCGCCCTACGACGAATTCCAGCGCTACAAGACGCATCCGGCCATCCGCCCGACCTTCGAAGGCGGCAAGCGTATTGCCTACGGCGCGCGCGCCATCACCGCCGGCGGCCTGCTGTCGTTGCCCAAGGTGGTGTTCCCGGGCGGCGCCATGGTGGGCTGCGAGGCGGGGTTCCTCAATGCCTCGCGC
>DAIDKG010000527.1 GCA_027450125.1 Bordetella sp.
TGTCGCTGCCCCTCATGCTGCTGATCGCGCTGCTGACCTGGCCCGCCTCCTTCCGGCACGTGGGCGCATCGGCCTGGTTTGGCCTGGCCTATGTTTCGCTCTTCAGCATGCTGATCGGCTTCGTGTTCTGGTACCGGGGCCTGGCTCAGGGTGGTATCGCGGCAGTCGGGCAGCTGCAGCTGCTTCAGCCCTTCATGGGCTTCGGCCTTGCCGCGCTGATCCTGCACGAACGGGTGAACTGGACGATGCTCCTGGTGACGCTGGGCGCGGTGGCTTGCGTCGCGGGGGCGAAGAAATACGCCAGGTGAACGCTCCGGCCGTTCGATCGAAACCCGCCGCCGGGGGCGGCGGGTTCTTCAGGCCGGCGTCGCGCACAGCGCCGGAGCGGGTGCGGCGATCAGGCGGTCCAGCGCGCCAGGCCACTCCGACGGACCGGCCTGGCGCAGCGAAAAGGCCGCGCCTCGCGCGCGGGCCGGGTCAGAAGAACGCCTGCAGGCCGGTCTGCGCGCGGCCCAGGATCAGGGCGTGCACGTCGTGGGTGCCTTCGTAGGTATTGACCACTTCCAGGTTGACCAGATGGCGTGCCACGCCGAACTCGTCGGAGATGCCGTTGCCGCCCAGCATGTCGCGCGCCATGCGGGCGATGTCCAGAGACTTGCCGCAGGAATTGCGCTTCATGATCGAGGTGATTTCCACCGCGGCGGTGCCTTCGTCCTTCATGCGTCCCAGGCGCAGGCAGCCTTGCAGCGCCATGGTGATCTCGGTCTGCATGTCGGCCAGCTTTTTCTGGATGAGCTGGTTCTGCGCCAGGGGGCGGCCGAACTGCTTGCGGTCCATGGTGTATTGGCGAGCGGTATGCCAGCAGAATTCGGCCGCGCCCAGCGCGCCCCAGGCAATGCCGTAGCGGGCCGAGTTCAGGCAGGTGAAGGGGCCGCGCAGGCCGCTGACCTTGGGCATCATCTGGGCTTCGCCGACCTCGACCTCGTCCATGACGATCTCGCCGGTGATCGAGGCGCGCAGGCCGACCTTGCCGTGTATGGCCGGCGCCGACAGCCCCTTCATGCCCTTTTCCAGGATGAAGCCGCGGATCTTGCCGTCGTGCTCGCCGCCCACGCACTTGGCCCACACCACGAACACGGTGGCAATGGGCGAATTGGTGATCCACATCTTGTTGCCGGTGAGCTTGTAGCCGCCATCGACCTTGACTGCGCGGGTCTCCATGCCGTTGGGGTCGGAACCGTGGTTGGGTTCGGTCAGGCCGAAACAGCCTATCCATTCGCCGCGCGCCAGCTTGGGCAGGTACTTGCGCTTCTGCTCTTCACTGCCGAACTCGTTGATGGGCACCATCACCAGCGACGACTGCACGCTCATCATCGAGCGGTAGCCGGAATCGACGCGCTCGACTTCGCGCGCGATCAGGCCGTAGCTGACGTAGTTCAGGCCCGAACCGCCGTACTCGGTGGGGATGGTCGGGCCCAGCAGGCCCAGCTCGCCCATTTCGGAGAAAATGGCCGGGTCGGTCTTTTCGTGGCGGAACGCCTCGAGCACGCGCGGCGCGAGCTTGTCCTGGGCATAGGCCGCCGCGGCATCGCGCACCATGCGTTCTTCTTCGGTCAGCTGTTGGTCCAGCAGCAGGGGGTCTTGCCAGTTGAAAGAGGGGCTGTCGGACATGGTCCTGTCTCCAGTTGATTGATCCAAATAGTTTAGACTTAAAATAATTGGGCGCGCAATCGGCGTCGGCTCCGATGGGTCTGCCCTCCCAGGGAGCAGACCGGGGCGCTGTGCAGGATACTCAATCCTTCAGCGCCGCGGCGCGGATCTTGTCCAGCGTCGTGGACGGGCTGATGACCTGCGGGTCGATCAGGCAGTGCAGGATGGCCGGCTTGCCGCTGGCCAGGGCGCGTTCCAGGGCCGTGGCGAACTGCTCGGTGTTCTCGACGCGCTCGCCATGCCCGCCGAAGGCCCGCGCGTAGGCGACGAAATCGGGGTTTTGCAGGCTGGTGGCCGAGACGCGGCCCGGATAGTGCCGCTCCTGGTGCATGCGGATGGTGCCGTACATGCCGTTGTCGATCAGCAGCACGATGATGGGCAGGCCGTACTGCACGGCGGTGGCGAATTCCTGCCCGTGCATCATGAAGCAGCCGTCGCCGGCGAAGCACACCACGGTTCTGTCTGGCATGATCCGCTTGGCGCCCACGGCAGCCGGAAGCCCGTAGCCCATGGAGCCCGAGGTGGGCGCCAACTGCGTGGCATAGCGCGTGAAGCGGTGAAAGCGGTGCAGCCAGGTGGCGTAGTTGCCGGCGCCGTTGGTCATGATGGCGTCCGGTGGCAGCACGCTTTGCAGGTGCTGCATCACCTCGCCCAACTGCAGCCTGCCCGGCGTGCGGATGGGCGCCGGGTCGCTCCACTTCAGGTAGGAAGCGCGCATGGCCTCGGTGCCGTCGGCCCAGGCCGGCCGGCCGACGGGGGCCGGGAACTGCGCCAGGGCCGCGCAGAAGGCGATCGGCGACGTATTGATGGCCAGGTTCGCGCGGTACACGCGATTGAGCTCGCCGCTGTCGGGATGGACGTGCACCAGCCTCTGGCGGGGCACCGGAATGTCGAGCAGCGTGTAGGCCTGGCTGGGCACCTCGGAGAGGCGTCCGCCCACCAGCAGCACCAGGTCGGCCGACTTGATGCGCTCGACCAGCGCCGGGTTGATGCCCAGGCCCACGTCGCCGATGAAGGAGGGGTGGTCTGCCGGGAACAGCATCTGGCGCCGGAAGGACACCCCCACGGGCAGGTCGTGCCGCCTGGCGAATTCGGCGAACTGCGCCACGGCCTGCGCGTTCCAGCGCGTGCCGCCCACGATGGCGACCGGCGCCTTGGCGCTGGCCAGCAGACGTGCCAGCTCGGTCAGCTGGCCGGGAGCCGGATCGGTTTCGACGACCTCGTAGCGCGGCGCGTCGGCCACCTGCGCGGTCTCGGTCAGCATGTCCTCCGGCAGGGCGATCACTACCGGGCCGGGACGGCCCGAGGTGGCCACGTGAAAGGCGCGCGAGACGATCTCGGGTATGCGCTCGACCTGGTCGATCTCGGTGACCCACTTGGCCTGCGTGCCGAACACGGCGCGGTAGTCCATTTCCTGGAAGGCTTCGCGCTCGCGCATGCCGCGCTCGATCTGGCCCACGAACAGGACGAGCGGCGTGGAGTCCTGCTTGGCGATGTGCACGCCTGCCAGGGCGTTGGAGGCGCCCGGGCCGCGCGTGACCATCACCACCCCGGGCTCGCCGGTGAGCTTGCCGTGCGCGTCGGCCACCATGGCCGCGCCGCCCTCCTGGCGGCAGACGGTCACATCGATCTTGGCGTCGTGCAGGCCGTCT
>DAIDKG010000528.1 GCA_027450125.1 Bordetella sp.
CTGCTTGAGCTCGTCGGCGTCGCTCACCGAATGCGCCGGAACGCCCAGCAGGCGGCCGTAGATCTGCAACTGCTCGACCGCGCCAATGCGGAACATGTCCGTGGTCAACATCGCCACCTGCTCGCGCCCTGCCCGCGTAACGCAGCGCGCGGCCAGCTTGGCCAGCGTCGTGGTCTTGCCCACACCCGTGGGACCGACCAGGGCATAGACTCCCCCGTCGCGCAGAAATTCGTCTTCGCTGCGCAGCACGGGCAAATGCGTCACCAGTTCGTTGCGCGCCCAGGTCAGCGCTGCCTGACGATCGCAACCGGCGGGTAGGCGCTCGATCAGGGTTCGCACGATAGGCATGCTGAATCCGGCTTCGAGCAAGACGCGGAACAACATGGCATTGACCGGTTCGGCGCCCGGGCCGTTTGCCCCTCCCCACAGCAACCCGTCCATGCGCGACTCGAGCGAGCCGCGCAAAGCATTGATCGCCGCCTGCACCTGCCGGCCTGCCTGATAGCTTGCATCCAGCGGCGCAGGCTGCGGGTTTGCGGCGCCAGGCATGGGCGCGTCGGGCATACGGGCCATGTCCGAGAGCGGCGCTGGAGATGCCTTCTTCGCGGTGGACCGCACCCTCGGTTTCTTCGGTACCAGTATTGGCTCCGCGGGGTCCGAAGCAGGTTCCAGCGGGCGCAGGTGGGGCAGATCCGGCACGCCTGCAGTTTTCTGCTGCAAGGCTTTTTTCGGCATGGCTTTTGCAGCAGGATCCTGCGTGGCGGCCGACGCCTGCTCGGCCTGCTTACGCGCAGCAGGCGGTGTCGAGCTTTCCTGGACTCCAGCCCGGCCCGCATCAAGCTGCGCCGGCTTTTCGGCCTGGGGCGGCGGGTCGGACGATTCCTGCGCCGCAGGCCGCTGCTGTCTTGCCGCAGCAGCCGCCGCCGCATAGGCCGCCGCCATTGCCGGCCTCATCATGAGGCGCGGCACAGGGGGCGCAAAAGCCGGCGGTTGCGGCAGCTCGGGGGGCCGGTATTGCGGCGTGGTGCCGGGCGCCGGAGCGCCAGGTGCGGTCTCGGGCGACTGGCGCGTCACCTCCTCGTCGTGCAGGCTGCTCGGCGTGTCCAGCGTCGCGACGATTTCCACGCTGCCGTCAACCATGCGATTGGAAACGATGAGAGCATCCTCCCCCAGGGCTTCGCGGACCTGGCGCAGCGCGTCCCGCGTCGTTGCGCCTACGAATCGGCTCAATTTCATTCGCCCGAACCTCCGATCAGGGCCGTGACACGGACCACGCGCTCATCGGGAATTTCCGCGTTGGACAGCACACCCAGTTGCGGCAGATGATGCCGCAGGAAACGTGACAACGACGCGCGCAGCGGCGGCGGCACCAGCAGCACCGGCGCATTGCCCTGCGCCTCCTGGCGCGCCACGCAAGCTTCGGTCTCACGCAGCAACGTCTCGGCCAGACCGGGTTCGAGTCCGCCGCTGGTGGTCATTGCCTGCATCAGCACGCGCTCCAGTTTCACGTCCAGTCCGATCACGCGCAAGTCGCCATCTCCCGGGAACCACTGCTGCGTAATGGCGCGGCCCAGTGCGCGGCGCGACAACGCGATCAGCTCGCCCACATCGGGCTGCCCGCCCGTATTGGCGGCCAGAGCCGTCAAGCGGGGGGCGTGTTCGTTGATGGTGTCGATGATGGTGCGCATATCGCGTATGGGCACCTCTTCGGACAGCAGCCCCTGCAGGACTTTCTGGAACGTGGTGAGAGAGATGGTCTTGGGGACGAAATCCTCAACCAGCTTGGGCGACTCGCGGCCCAGCCGCTCGAGCAATTGCTGCACTTCCTGGCGGCCCAGCAAATTGGCGCCATGGCGATGCATGAGGTGATTCAGATGGGTGGCCACCACCGTACTGGCGTCGACCACGGTATAACCCGCCACCTGAGCCTGATCGCGCAAGGCTACATCGATCCACAGCGCCGGTAGGCCGAACGCCGGATCGGTGGTCGGAGTGCCCTTGATCTGCTGGCTCACCCCGCCCGGATCGATGGCCAGCCACTGGTTGGGAATCGACATGCCGCGACCGACTTCCACACCGGACAGCAGGATGCGGTAATCGTTGGGCTTGAGCTCCAGATTGTCGCGGATATGCACCACCGGGGGCAGGAAACCCACGTCTTGCGCGAATTTCTTGCGCAGGCTGCGGATGCGATGCAACAGCTCTCCGTTCTGCGCATGATCGACCAGCGGAATCATGCGGTAACCCACTTCCAGGCCCAGCTGGTCGACCATGGATACGTCGTCCCAACTGGCCTCCGCCGCAGCGGCCTGGGCCTTGGCCTGCGCTTCCTGCGGCGCCTGGCTCAGGGCGGCAGCCTTGGCCAGGTCGCGCTTGCGTATGCCCCAGCCTATACCCCCGAGTATCACCGCCAGCGTCAGGAAGGCGATGTGCGGCATATTGGGAATCAAGCCCATGATCCCGATAATGCCTGCGGTCAGGAACAACACGCTGGGATTCGAGAACAGCTGCCCGAGCAACTGCTCGCCCACATCCTCGTTGGTCGATACCCGGGAAACCACCACGCCGGCCGCGGTCGAAATCACCAGCGCCGGGATCTGCGCCACCAGGCCATCGCCGATGGTCAACAGCGTATAGGTCTTGCCCGCTTCGGCAATGGGCATGCCGTGCTGGGCAATGCCCACGATCAAGCCGCCCAGGATGTTGATCACCATGATGAGCACGCCGGCGATCGCATCGCCGCGCACGAACTTGCTCGCGCCGTCCATCGAGCCGAAGAAATCGGCTTCCTGGGCGATTTCCACACGCCGGCGACGGGCCTCTTCCTCGCCGATCATGCCGGCGTTCAAGTCGGCGTCGATGGCCATCTGCTTGCCGGGCATGGCATCCAGGGTGAAGCGCGCACCGACTTCGGCGATGCGTCCGGCACCCTTGGTGATAACGATGAAGTTGATGATGGTGAGAATGATGAAGACGACGATACCGACTGCGAAATTGCCGCCCACCAGAAAGTGCCCGAAGGCCCCGATGACCTTGCCCGCAGCGTCCGGACCACCATGGCCGTGCAACAGCACCACGCGGGTCGACGCGACGTTAAGCGACAGTCGCAACAGCGTGGCAAAAAGCAGCACGGTCGGGAATGCGGCGAAATCCAGCGGTTTGCGCGTGAACATCGCCACCAGCAGGATCATTACCGCCAGCGAGATGTTGAAAGTGAAAAGCAGATCCAGCAGGAAGGTGGGCAGAGGCAGCACCATCATGCCCAGCACCAGCAGGATCAGCGCAGGACCAGCCAGGAACCGCGCATTGGCGGCCCCGTTGGCTCGCAATGCGGCGAGCAGTGCGCTCATTCTTACTAAACTCCTTCAGGCGCGGCCGATCGGGCCTGCGCGATGTTCTGCGGATCGAGTTCGTCGGGCACCGCCAGCGAGGCCGGCGGCCGGGGCTCCAGCCCCATCCCCACGCGCCAGCTGCGCAGCTGGAACACCCATGCCAGAACCTCCGCGACGGCGGAGTATAAGGCGATCGGGATCTCGCGCCCCAAATCGACGTGCTGGTACAGGGCGCGCGCCAGGGGCGGCGCCTCGAGGATGGGAATGCGGTGCTCCTGCGCCAGCTCACGGATGCGTGCTGCAATCTGATCGGTGCCTTTGGCCACGACTCTGGGCGCCCCTTCCTGCCCGTCGGTATAGCTCAGCGCCACCGCAAAATGGGTAGGATTGGTCACCACGACATCCGCATTGGGCACTGCCGACATCATGCGCCTGCGCGCCGCCAACCGCTGCTGCTGGCGTATGCGGGACTTGATCTGCGGGTCGCCTTCCGAATCCTTGTTCTCCTGCTTGACTTCTTCCTTGGTCATGCGCAGCTTTTTGAAGTAGCTCCACAATTGCCAGGGGACATCCAAGGCCACGATCAATATCAAGGATGACAGCACCAGCGCGGTGCACAGCGCCACGAGAGACATGGTCCTGGCAATCGCGGAAGTCGGCGACGCGTTGGTCAGGACCAGCATGTCGCCCATGTGCAGCCAGAGCACCCAGGCCCCCACGCCGCCGATCAGAAAGGCCTTGCCCAATGCCTTGACCAGTTCCACGACGGTCTGCAGGGAGAACATACGGCCAAAGCCCCCTACGATATCGAAGTGGCTCAGATTGAATTCCAGGGGCTTGCTGGTGAACACAAGGCCGCCCAGCGCGACCGAGCCCAGAATGGCCACGATGACCAGGGCGCCGAAGATAGGCAGCAACACCAGCGCGGTCTGATAGACGTTGCTCGCCGCGCCCGCGATCATCACGGCCGGATCCCGCCCCACAAGCGGATCAAAACCCAGGCTGTGCTGCAGGATGTCCGTCAGGTCGCGATACAGAACGCCTCCGCTCACCCAGAGTCCTGCAAGTCCCGTCATCAGCAAAAGAAACGTCCCCAATTCCCGGGAACGCACGATCTGACCTTCCTCGCGCGCTTTCTGAAGGCGTTTTCCCGAGGGAGCTTCTGTTTTTTCAAGGTCGCTGTCGTCGGCCATGCTCGCGCTGAATTTCGCGGCCAGTCAAGAAAACAGGCCGCCCGCCGAAATTCTAGGCCGGCATGCGCGCCTACGATCAGCCAAGAAGGGGGCGGAAAGCGGGGTTATTTGCCGTCGCGGCCCCAGGGCAGAATTGCCGCTGGGAGCCGGTGGGCTCGGTGCACGACACGGATAGAAGACGCTCCCCGCGCGGCCTGAAAAATGTCAAATACCTTAAAAACCCAGGCTTGCCAGCAGGTCGTCGACTTGATCCTGGCTGGTGACCACGTCGGCCTTGCCCTCGGGGTTGACTTGCGGGCCATTGAGCAGCGAATTGACTTCTTCGCGGCGTTCGCTGGAAATATCGGCATTGTCCAGCAGCACCTGCAGCAGCTCGCGCGCGATCGCGCCGACCACATCCATCATCCGCATGATCACCTGGCCCGTCAGGTCCTGGAAATCCTGCGCCATGACGATTTCCATCAGGTGCGACTGCGTGGCCTGTGCCTGCACCGGCACATCGGCCAGGAAAGTGCGGGTGTCTTTCACCAGCTGACGTGCGGCGTCCATTTCGATGGGCTGGGCAAACCAGGCGTCCCAGCGCTCATCCAGGCCTCGAGCGGCACGTGTCAGGCCATCCTGGATGGGGCCGGCGGCATCGGTGGCATTGAGCACGCGATTGGCGGCCTTCTCGGTCATCTGGGCGACATAGCGCAGGCGGTCACGCGCATCCGGGATTGCCTCGGCGGCATTCTTGATCGCCTGATCCAGGCCCAACTCGCGCATGTTCTCGCGCAGCATGCGCGTCAGCGAGGCGATGCGGTGGATCAGGTCGAGGGCGCCGGCCGATCCGGCGGGCTCTGCCTGGGCAGGCGTATTTCCAGCTTCGGGCATGCTTTCGGCGCTCATAGCTACCTCAACCGGCCATTTTTTCAAAGATCTTGTTCAGCTTTTCTTCCAGCGTGGCGGAAGTAAAAGGCTTGACCACATAGCCGTTGGCACCTGCCTGAGCCGCTGCGACGATGTTTTCTTTCTTGGCCTCGGCCGTCACCATCAGCACCGGCAGGCTCTTCAAGTTCGGATCGAGCCGTATCTGTTTGAGCATCTCCAGCCCATCGAGATTGGGCATGTTCCAATCGGACACCACGAACTGGAAACCGCCGGTACGCAGTTTTTCCAGACCCTGCGCACCGTCCTCTGCCTCGTCCACATTTTCGAAACCCAGCTCCTTGAGCAGGTTGCGGACGATACGGCGCATGGTGGGAAAGTCATCCACCACCAGAATCTTCAAACTCTTGTCTACCATCATGGCTCCAAAAAATAATAAGACGAAGCTCCATCTGCAAGCAGGAGCCTCGTAGATATCAAACCCGGTGTCCCCGGTCTTCGAGACGTTCCAGGAGCCGATCGCTGATCCGCGACAAGGCTAGCACCTCGGACGCCCCCCCCATGGCAATCGCTTCGCG
>DAIDKG010000529.1 GCA_027450125.1 Bordetella sp.
GGGCGGATGGTTATCTGCGAACGCGGTTCGCCCTCATGCGCGATGCTCTCCTGGCGCACCAGGATTTCGGGCGAAGCGCCCACCACCTGAAAATCGCCGAAGTTCCAGAAGTACATATAAGGCGAGGGGTTGAGCGAGCGCAGCGCGCGGTACAGCGACAGCGGCGCGTCGCGAAAGGGCTTGGCGATCACCTGGCCCACCTGCACCTGCATCAGGTCGCCGGCCATGATGTATTCCTTGGCGCGGCGCACGGCGGCCAGGTAATCCTCTTTTTTGAAGTCGCGGCGCTCTTCGGTGACCATGCTGGCGTGGCTGTAGGGAATGTCCGCGGGCTTGCGCAGCTGAATGCGCAGGTCCAGCAGGCGCTGCTGCGCGCGGCTGTAGCTTTCGGGGCGCGCGGGGTCGGCGTAGACCATCAGGTAGATGCGTCCGGCCAGGTTGTCCACGATCACCAGTTCGTCAACCTGCATCAGCAGCAGATCGGGTATGCCCTCTTCCATGCCGGCGGGAAAGGGTTTGACCGCAGGTCCCAGGCGCGGCTCCATGTGACGCACGGTGTCGTAGCCGAAATAGCCCGCCAGTCCGCCGCAAAAGCGCGGCATGCCGGGTCGCAGGGCCACTTTGAAGCGCTGCTGGAATTGCTCGATGAAAGCCAGGGGATCGCCCTGGTGGGTTTCCTGCACGACGCCGTCGGCCAGTACCTCGGTGGTGTTGCCGCTGGCGCGGATGACGGTGCGTGCCGGCAGGCCGATGAAGGAGTAGCGCCCGAAGCGCTCGCCGCCCACCACCGATTCCATCAGGCAGGTGTAGGCGCCTGCTTTTGCGCCGCCGTGCGCCAGCTTCAGGTACAGCGCCAGCGGCGTGTCCAGGTCGGCGTAGGTTTCGGCGACCAGGGGGATGCGGTTGTAGCCTTGGGCCGCCAGGGCTTTGAATTCCAGTTCGGTCATGTCGGGTCCAGATGGGTTGGGTTGTGGCGACCGGGACATGCCAAACAAAAAGCCCGGTCCTGTTCAGGTTCCGGGCTTGGTTTTTCGTGTCGTGCGAGGCGCTAGGCGGCGGTTGCGTCCAGTGCCAGGCGAGCCGATTGCCACCCGGAAGTCGAGCGCCACCAACGCCAGGTGGCGTTGCGCGGGGTAGCGGCCAGACGTACGGTCATGGTGGGTGGCGAAAGTCAGATCGAGCGGATCGGGTTGAATCGGCAAATCGTGCCGGCGACTATAGCACGGCATGTCGGCGCCCGACAAAAAAGATTTCCACGCCGCCCTTTTCGGGTTTGCCGCAACGCAAGCGGGCGTGGCAGAAAATCAGACCGCCGAAACGCCGCCCGCCGTTGCGGCTCCCAGGACGGGCGGTGCTGTCACGATGGACTTGAGCGCGGGCTGCGCGGGGCGCAGCGCCGCCAGGTCCGGCAGCGGCCGGCCCAGCCCGTCGATGCGGGCGAAGGCGTGTTCCAGTGCCTGCGCGGCGGCCAGCAGGGCGTGGTCGCCGCGGAAACGGCCCGTCACCTGCAGGCCGAACGGCATGCCCCGGTGGTCGCGCCCGCAGGGCAGGGAGATGGCCGGGTGCGTGGTCAGGGTGATCACATAGGTCAGCGCCAGCCAGCGATAGTAGTTCTGCTGCTTCTCGCCGTTGATGGTGTCGGCGTAGGGCAGGGTCCAGGGGAAAGGCGACACCGGCGTGGTGGGCGAGAGGATCAGGTCGTAGCCGGCGTAGGCCTGCTGAAAGCGCTGCAGGATGCGGGTCTGTTCGGCCTGCGCCCAGGCGCAGTCCTTCAGGCTCATGGCCGCGCCCATTTCGTAGTTGGCGCGGGGATTGGCGCCCAGGCTGTCCGGGTCTTTCTCGTACGCTTCCTGCATGCCGGCCACGAAGGCCTCGGCGCGCAGCACGTCGAAGCAGCGATGCGCCTGGCCCAGGTCCAGCTCGATGGGATCGCAGGCCGCGAAAAGATGCCGCATCGCGGCGATCTTCTCGCGAAAGACGGCGCGGATGCCATCGTCCACGGCGCACAGCCCGAAGTCCTCGGTGTAGGCCACGCGCAGCGAGCCTGGGTCGGCCGCGCCGGGACGCAGGAACGACAGCGGATCGATCGGGTAGCTCAGCGGGTCGCCCGCATGCGGGCCTGCCGAGGCGGCCAGCTGCAGGCAGGCATCGGCCACCGTGCGGCCCATCGGGCCGACGACCGAGATCGGCGTCCAGCCCAGCGGCTTGCGCGTGCTGGGGACCACGCCGGGCGAGGGGCGAAAGCCCACCACGCCGCACTTGGCCGCAGGAATGCGTAGCGAGCCGCCCGTGTCGGACCCGGTGCAGACCGGCAGCATGTCGCAGGCCAGCGCGGCCGCGGAGCCACCCGACGAGCCGCCGGCATTCAGATTGGGATTGAAGGGATTGCCGGTTGCACCCCATACCGGATTGCGCGAGTTGGCGCCCGCGCCCATTTCGGGCACGTTGGTCTTGGCGGTGACGACCGCGCCGGCGCGCCGCAGCCGCGCGACCAGTTCGACATCGTGTTCGGGTACGTTGGCGCGATGGATGGGCGAGCCGTACGTGGTGAGCAGGCCTGCGGTGGGCTCCAGGTCCTTGACGCCCAGCGGCAGGCCGTGCAGCAGGCCCAGCGGCTCGCCGCGCATGACGGCCTGCTCGGCCGCGCGGGCTGCCGCGCCTGCGCGTTCGTAGTCGGTGGCCGTGACGGCATTGATGTAGGGATTGACCGCCGCGATGCGGTCCATGCAGGCCTGCAGCAGTTCGACCGGCGACACCTGGCGGGCGCCGATCAATCTGCGCAGTTCAACGGCCGAAAGAGAGACGAGCGTATCGTTGGACGAAATCATGTGTGCAGCTTGCGTGAAAAGGTCCCGGGACTCAGTCGGCCTTGATATGGGCGCGCTGCGCGAGTTCACGCATCTGCGGCAGTTCCTTGGCGATCAGCGCCTCGCCCTGCTTGGAGTCCTCGAAGCCGGGTTCCATGCCCATTGCCAGCATGGCCTTGCGCGCCTCGGGGTTCTTGGTGAAATCGGCCAACGCTTTCTCCAGCTTGGCTTCGGCCGGCGCGGGGGTGCCGCGCGGCACGACCGCCATCAGCCAGGTGTCCATGGCGACCTGGGGATAGCCTTGCTCGGCGAACGTCGGCACGTCGGGCAGGAATACCGAGCGATGCGGGCTCGATACTGCAATGGCCTTGACCTTGCCCGCCTTCAGCTGCGGCAGGGCTGCCGCCACGGTATCCACGGAGAAGGGAATCTGGCCGCTGATCAGGTCGGTCATGGCCGGCGCGCTGCCGTTGTAGGGAATCTGCGTCAGATGGACGCCGGCGGCCGCGGCGAAGGCGGCTCCGACGAAATTGGCGGTCGTGCCGCTGCCGAAGGTGCCGTAAGGCGTGTCCTTGTGGTCCGGGGACTTGACGTAGGCCAGGAAGGACTTCACGTCGTTGACCGGCACTTTCGGGTTGGCCAGCAGGATCAGTCCGGTGCGCGCGACGATGGCCACTGGCTGGAAGTCCTTGATCGGATCGTAGGAAAGGGTCTTGTGGATCGCGGGATTGATCGTGAACGTGGTGCCCGAACTGCGCAGCAGCGTGTAGCCGTCTCGGGGCGAATGCGCGACAAATTGCGCGCCGACGATGGTGCCGGCGCCGGGCTTGTTCTCGACGATGACGCTCTGGCCCAGGGATTTGCTCAGGTATTTTGCGATCAGCCGCGCGCTGATGTCGGTCGCGCCGCCGGGCGCGTAGGGCACGATCAGCGTGATGGGGTGGTCGGGATACTGGGCGGCGGCGGGAGCGGCGGCACCCAGCAGGCCGCCCACGGCGACGGATGCGATGGCCAGCGCGCGCGCAATGCGGCGGACGGCATCGTGACGAAAGCAGGAAGGGGAGGTCATGGCCATGGCGTCTTAGGAGAAAAGGAAGGAGTTTTAATCCTAGAGGACGGTTTACCCATGCAGCAATATCAATGATTAGAATTATGATTTGCCAAAAAGGCAATGCAAGCCGGGAGGCGCGGCCATGATCAACAAGCAGGTCCTGCAAGGCACGGCCTTGCGTTACTTCCTGGAAGTCGCCCGCGCCGGCTCGATCACCGAGGCGGCCGGGCGGCTCGACGTGGCCCCCTCGGCGGTGAGCCGCCAGATCGCCCGGCTCGAGCGCGAGCTCGACATCCTGGTGTTCGACCGGCGGGCGCGGGGCATGTCCTTGAATGCGGCCGGAGAGCTGCTGGCGGCCTACGCCAAGCGCGTACAGCAGGACATCGACCGCGTGGCGGGCGACCTTCTGGCCCTGCGCGGCCTGCGCCAGGGCCGGGTGCGGCTGGCCAGCACCGAAGGCTATGCCTTCGATTTCCTGCCCTCGGCCATCGCGTCGTTCCGGCGCACCTACAGCGGCATCCATTTTTCGCTGGAAGCCTATTCCTCCAAGGAGATTTCGAACCGCATCCGCAAGGGCGACGCCGACATCGGCGTCACGCTGACCATGGCTTCCGAGCGCGACATCCACGTCGCGCTGCGCCGGCCGGCGCCGGTGCTGGCCATCATGGCCTGCGACCACCCCCTTGCCGGCATGCGCCGCCTGTCGATCAGCCAGCTCGTGTCCCACCCGCTGGCGCTGCCCGGGCAGGATTCGACGGTCAGGCAGCTGTTCGACGTCAGCTGCAGCCGCCAGCAGCTGCATTACGAGCCGGTGTTCGTCAGCGGCCATCTCGATGCGCTGATCAATTTCGCCATCGAGGGGGGCGGGGTGATGCTGTGCGGCGAACTGGCGGTCCGCAACCATTTGCGCCGGGGCGGCATCGCGGCCGTGCCCCTGAGCGATCGCGAGATGAACGAACGGCAGTTCGAGGTGCAGACCCTGGCCGGCCGCGTTCTGCCCAATGCCTGCCAGGCCTTTCTCGAACACATCCGCCGGGCGGTTCAGGATCCTGCCTGAGGCGGCGGGCGGGCCTCAGGCCACGGCGTTCCACCGGGCGATGACGCGGGCCGCATCGGTGAGCTGCGGCACGATGCCGTCCACGTCCAGGGTATAGACGTCCTGCCCTTCGTTGTAGCCGTACGGCACGGCCAGCACGCGGGTTCCGGCCGAGCGGCCGGCCTGGGCATCGTTCAGGGAGTCGCCGATGGTGACGGCCTGCGCAGGCGCCACGCCCAGGCGCTCGCAGGCGTGCAGCACCTGGTCCGGGTCCGGCTTGCGGCGCGCGCAGGTATCGCCGCACACCACGACGGGGAAAAAGCCCGCCAGCCCCACCCGCGTGAGCAGCGGGCCGGTGAATTCCGTGGGTTTGTTGGTGACCACGGCCAGCTTCAGGCCCTGGTCCTGCATGGCCCGCAGGCCGTCGATCACGCCGTCGTAGACCGCGGCCATGTCGCCGTTGAGCAGCGCGTAGTGATGGCGAAACGAGGCGCGGCCCCTTGCGAACAGGTCTTGGGCAGGGTCCCCGTCCGGCAGTCCGTGGATGTCGAGGGCGCCCGCCAGCGTGCGGCGCACCAGGTTGTCCATGCCCTTGCCCACGAACGTGGCCAGCACTTCCAGGCCCAGGGGCGGCATGCCCAGCTCGACGCGCATGGCGTTGGCGGCAGCGGCCAGGTCGGGAATGGAATCGACCAGCGTGCCGTCCAGGTCCAGCAGCACGGCGAGGACGGGGGGATGGGATGCCATGGCTACACCAGCGGTTGGACCAGCCCTTCGGTCTCGAACGCCCGTTGAACCGCGGGCCGCTCCAGCATGCGCTGAAGATACGCGCCCAGAAGCGGCCATGCGCGGGCCGGCTTGACGAATCCGCGGGTCCAGCGGCATAGCATCAGCGCATAGGGATCGAGCACCGTGTATTGCGCGCCCAGCAGCCATGGGCCGCCGCTCGCATCCAGCTGCGCTTCGAGTTGGTCCAGGAGGGCTGCGATCTTCGATTCGGCATGGGCCCGTATCTGCCCTGCGCCCGCCGCGTTATCCGCATCGACCCATCTTTCGGGATAGAAATAGAGGATCAGCGAGGCTTGCAGCGTGTTGGTCAGCCACATTAGCCACTTGTAGAACTGCGCGCGCGCCGGGGTCCCCAATTCAGGGGCGAGCCGGCTTGCCGGATGCGTGTCCGCCAGATGCAGGCAGATGGCGGCGGTCTCGTACAGCACCAGGTCGCCGTCGGCCAGCACCGGAATCAGGCCGTTGGGGTTGAGCTGCAGATATTGTGGGGATTTGTGCGCGCCCTGCGTGCGGTCGACGAGTTCGAGCTCGAAAGGCAGGCCTATTTCCTCCAGCACGATATGGGGCGCCATGCTCGCATTGCTGGGGTAGAAAAATAATTTTTTCATCGTCTTTGCCATGCAGGACCTAGCTTGCCTGGCCGATGGCGATCTGCTCGCGCAGCGCCTTGATCACGGCCCGGTAATCGGGCTTGCCGAAGATCGCCGAGCCAGCCACGAAGGTATCGGCGCCGGCTGCGCGGATCTGGGCGATATTGTCCACTTTCACCCCGCCGTCGACTTCCAGCAAAATGGGCTGGCCGCCTTCCTGTGTCCAGCGATCGATGCGCGCGCGTGCCTGGCGCAGCTTGTCGAGCGTGGCCGGAATGAACGACTGGCCGCCGAATCCCGGGTTGACCGACATCAGCAGCACCACGTCGAGCTTGTCCATCACATAATCCATGTAGGACAGCGGCGTGGCGGGATTGAACACCAGGCCGGCCTTGCAGCCGTTGTCGCGAATGAGCGCAAGCGTGCGGTCTACGTGACGCGAGGCCTCGGGATGGAAGGTGATGATGTCCGCGCCGGCCTTGGCGAACTGCGGCACGAGGGCGTCGACCGGCTCGACCATCAGGTGCACGTCGATGGGCGCCTGCACATGCGGGCGTATGGCCGCGCAGACCATGGGGCCGATGGTCAGGTTGGGCACGTAATGATTGTCCATCACGTCGGAGTGGATCCAGTCGGCGCCGGCGTCGACGACGTTGCGGACCTCCTCGCCCAGGCGGGC
>DAIDKG010000530.1 GCA_027450125.1 Bordetella sp.
AGCGCCACGAGGGCCTCGCGCACCGAGGGCCGGGACACGCCCAAGGTCTCGGCCAGCGCGCGCTCGGGCGGCAGGCGGCCGTTGGGCACGAACTCCGGCTGGGTGATCAAGTCGCGCAGCTTGTCGGCGATCTGGAGATAGAGGCGGCGGGGGTCGGAGGGTTTGGCTGTCATGTCCGGAATTTCCCGAAGTTCATTCCAATTGGCTTGACCAATTTCGATTCTGATTTTAACTTTCGACAATTGGTAAGGCCAAAAAATATGATGAATCACTCAACAATGAAGACTGTCATCTGCGAACAACCCGGCCGGCTGGCCATGGCCGAGCGCCCGGTGCCGGCCGCCGGCGCCGACGAGGTGCTGATCCGCATCCGGCGGGTCGGCGTCTGCGGCACCGACCTGCATATTTTCACAGGCAACCAGCCTTTTCTCGCCTATCCGCGCGTCATGGGACACGAACTCGCCGGCATCGTCGAGTCGGCTCCCGGCGGCGCACGCGTCGCGGCGGGCGACCAAGTCTACGTGATGCCTTACCTGTCGTGCGGACGCTGCATCGCATGCCGCGCCGGCAAGGGCAATTGCTGCGTCAACATCAAGGTGCTCGGCGTGCACGCCGACGGGGGCATGGCCGAGTACCTGGCGGTACCGCAGGCCTTCGTCTTCAAGGCCGACGGCGTCACGCTCGACCAGGCCGCGATGATCGAGTTCCTCGCCATCGGCGCCCATGCCGTTTCGCGCGCCGACCCCAGGCCCGGACAGCGCGTGCTGGTCGTGGGCGCCGGTCCCATCGGCATGGCGGTGGCGATCTTCGCCAAGCTGGCCGGCGCGCAGGTCAGTGTGCTCGATGGCCGGCAGGACCGGCTCGCGGTCTGCGCCCAGGCCCTGGGGGCCGATCACACCGTGCTGCTGGACACCACCGGGACGGCCGCCGATGCGGCCGAACTGGCCAGGATCACCGACAACGAATTCTTCGATGCGGTGTTCGACGCGACCGGCAATATCAAGGCCATGGAGCGCGGCCTGGAGTTCGTCGCACATGGCGGCAAATATGTGCTGGTTTCCATCGTCAGCGACCGCATTTCGTTCGCCGACCCGGAATTCCACAAGCGCGAGACGACTCTGCTGGCCAGCCGCAACGCCACGGTCGCCGATTTCGAAAAAGTGCTTACCGCCATGCGCGCGGGCAAGATTCCGACCGCGGCGCTCAATACCCATACGCTCGAACTGGACGCGCTTCCTGCCGAATTTCCCAAACTCCTGGATCCGAACGCCGGCGTCATCAAGGCGCTCGTCGCCTGCTGAGCCGGGATCCCACGATGGGCAATCCGATTCTTCAATTCGGCACGAGCCGCTTCCTGCAGGCGCATGCCGATCTCTTCATCTCCGAAGCGCTGGATGCCGGCCGCGCGCTGGGGTGCGTGACGGTCGTGCAGACGACCTCCAACCCCGAGAGCCTCGCCCGCATCGAAGCCTTGCGCACGCGCAAGGTCTACGAGGTGCGTATCCAGGGCCTGCGGCGCGAATCGGTGATCGACGCCACGGCGCAATGCCGCGCCATCGACGAAGCGCTCAACGCCCATGCCGACTGGCCTGTGGTCATGGAGCGCTTCGCCCGCGACGCCAAGGTCGTCATCTCGAACACCGGCGACAGCGGCTATGCCTGCTTTGCCGAAGACACCGCGGACCTGCTGGACGACGGCGCGCGCGTTCCGCGCGGATACGCGGCCAAGCTCGCCGTGCTGCTGCATGAGCGCTTCCGGGCGGGCGCCGAGCCGCTGACGCTGCTGCCCTGCGAACTGATATCGAGCAACGGCGACACCTTGCGCGGCATCGTCGCCGGCATCGCCCGCGCGTGGGGCTGCGATCCCGCGTTCGTCCGCTATGTCGAGCACGGCTGCATCTGGGTGAATTCGCTCGTGGACCGCATCGTCTCCGAACCCATCCAGCCGATCGGCGCCTATGCCGAACCCTATGCCCTGTGGGCGGTGCAACGGCGCGCCGGCATGGTGCTGCCATGCGAACACGAGGCGATCGTCGTCACCGACGACCTGACGCGCTACGAGCGGCTGAAACTGCTGCTGCTCAACCTGGGCCACACCTGGCTGGCCGAGCGCTGGCAGGCCGACGGACGCGATGCGCAAGAAAACGTCTTGCACGCCATGCGCGACCCCGCCCTGCGCGCCAGCCTGGAATCGCTATGGCAGGACGAAGTGCTGCCGGTGTTCGATGCGCTCGGCGACGGCGTGGAGGCACGCGCCTATCTGCAGGACGTGCGCGAGCGCTTCGAGAACCCCTTCCTCGATCATCGCCTGGCCGACATCCACCGCAACCACGAACAGAAAAAGCAGCGGCGGTTCAGGCCGGCGGTCGAGCTGGCGCGCGAGCTCGGCCTGCGGATCGGGCAGCCGCGCCTGAACCAGGCACTGGAGCAATGCGCATGACACGGTAAATCGCCTGCAGGCATCGAGGCGGGACTTTCAACAATACAGATGCCGAAAAGAGGAGACATTTCATGAGAAAAATGCGTTGGATGGTGATATTTCTTTGCTTTCTCGCCATCGCCATCAACTACATCGACCGGGCCAACCTGGCGGTCGCCGCGCCGTTCATCGAGAAAGAACTGGGCATCGGCCCGGCCCAGATGGGCGTGATCATGAGCGGGTTCTTCTGGACCTACGCGTTCATGCAGATACCGTTCGGCTGGTTCGCCGACCGCGTGGGCGCACGCATCGCGCTGCCCATCGCGGTGGGCTGGTGGTCGATCTTCACGGCGGCCACCGCTGCGGTATCCAGCGTTGCGGGCATGTTCGGCTGCCGTCTGCTGCTGGGCATCGGCGAAGCCGGCGCCTACCCCTCGTGCGCCAAGCTCGTGAGCCAGTGGTTCAAACCGCAGGAGCGCGCCATCGCCACCAGCATCTTCGACAGCGGCTCGCGCGTCGGCTCGGCGCTCTCGATCCCGATCGTGGCGCTGATCATCAGCCATCTCGGCTGGAAGGCCGCCTTCATCATCACCGGCCTGCTCGGGGTGGCGTGGATCGTCGGCTGGTTCGCCATCTACCGCAGCCCGGCGCACGGCGACATGACCGGCGAGCACGACGCCGCACCCGCCCCCAGGACGGCGAACAAGGTGTCGCTGGGCTCGCTGTTTCGCCACCGCACGCTTTGGGGCATGATGCTCGGCTTCTTCTGCCTGAACTTCGTGATCTATTTCTTCATCACCTGGTTCCCCAGCTATCTGGTGCAGGCGCGCGGCTTCTCGCTGTCCTCGCTCGGCACGCTGGGCATGATCCCGGCGCTGATGGCCATCCCCAGCGGCTGGCTCGGCGGCTGGGTTTCCGACGCACTGTACCGCCGCGGCTGGAGCCTGACCGCAGCGCGCAAGACCTGCATGGTCGGCGGCATGCTGATGTCCTCGATCATCACCCTGTCGGCTTTCACCAGCAACACGTATCTGATGCTGGCGTTCTTCGGCATCGCCTACGGCAGCCTGGCTTTCGCCGCGGCCAGCATCTGGTCGCTGCCCAGCGACGTCGCGCCGACCCCGGACTATGTGGCGTCGATCGGCGGCATCCAGAACTTCGCCTCGAACCTGGCCGGCATCGTGATCACCACGTTCACAGGCGTCATGCTCGCGATGACCAAGGGCTCCTTCACCATTCCGCTCGTCGTGGCGGGCGGGTTCTGTTTTCTCGGCGCGTTCAGTTATCTGGTCCTGGTGGGCCGCGTCGAACCGCTGCCCGTCGACCCGGCAGGCGACCGCTAGGACCGTCGCCGCCTGCCTCAGCCTTCCTGTTTTCGAGAACTTTCATGTCGACTCCAGTTTCCGCCAGACAGGCGGCCATCCGCCTGCATCCCAACGACGATGTCGTCATTGCCACGCGCCAGCTCATGTCGGGCACACGCATCGAGCCGGAGGATCTGGCCGTCTCCGGCCTGATACCGCCCGGGCACAAGATCGCCACGCGCGCGATCAAGGCGGGCGAGCCGGTCAAGCGCTACAACCAGATCATCGGCGTGGCGAGCCAGGACATTGCGCGCGGCCAGCATGTGCACACGCACAATCTGGGCATGTCCGAGTTCGAGCGCGACCACGCCTTCGGGGTCGACACGCATCCGACCGCCTATGTGGACGAACCGGCCCATTTCATGGGAATACGCCGCGCGGACGGACGGATCGCGACGCGCAACTACATCGGCATCCTGACCAGCGTGAACTGCTCGGCGACGGTCGCGCGGGCCATCGCCGACCACTTCCGGCGCGACGTCAACCCCGAGGCGCTGTTCGGCTATCCGAACGTGGACGGCGTCATCGCGCTGACCCACGGCCTGGGCTGCGGCATCGACATGCAGGGCGAAGGCATAGGCATACTGCGCCGCACGCTGGCCGGCTACGCGGTGCATCCGAATTTCGCTTCGGTGCTCTTCGTCGGCCTGGGCTGCGAGACCAACCAGATCGACGGCGTGCTCGAGTCCGGCGGACTGGGCGACAGCGACCTCAAGCAGCGCAGCTTCACCATCCAGGACTCCGGCGGCACGCGCAAGACCATCGCGCGCGGCATCGCGATGGTCAAGGACCTGCTCAAGCAGGCGAACCAGGTGCGGCGCGAGCCAGTGCCTGCTGCGCACTTGTGCGTCGGCCTGCAATGCGGCGGCTCGGACGGCTATTCGGGCATCTCCGCCAATCCCGCGCTGGGCGCGGCGGTCGACCGGCTCGTGCGGCACGGCGGCACGGCCATCCTGTCCGAGACCCCCGAGGTCTACGGCGCCGAACATCTGCTGACGCGCCGCGCCGTGAGCCCGGTCGTCGGCGAGAAACTGCTCCGGCGCATCGCCTGGTGGCAGGACTACTGCGCGCGCAACGG
>DAIDKG010000531.1 GCA_027450125.1 Bordetella sp.
GGCGTGAAGAAGTCGGGCATGCCCTTGAACGACAGGGCGTGAAAGACATCGAGCCAGCCGGCCGAAAAAAGCGCCAGCGCCATGAGGAACTGGCGCCAGTTCTCGGTGTTGCTGGGCACGTGCCAGATGGTCGCGAAGACCGCGAACGCCACCGCCGTGGACAGAAATTCCAGCAGCGTATGGATGGGTAGATACAGATCCAGAGGGACCTTCATGTTGGCAAACGGGGACAGGGACACCAGCAAGGCGACGCCCCCCATCAGCAACGCCAGCAGCAGTTGCTGGCGCAGCGTCTGGCGTTCCCGCATGTCGGCGGCGAAGGTTTCCGCGACCTTCACGTATCCATCTCCATTTCACCGCTCAGATCCACGATACTGGCGTAAATGCCTTGTCCCAGATCGCGCCCGTTTTCGGGCAGGATCTCCAGCTGCTCGGGCCGGTTCTCCAGAACGTCCAAAAAAACGGCAGTCACCTCGGGATCGCGCCATCCCTTGGCGACCTCCTCGCGCATGATCTGGACTATCTGGGGCAGCGGCAGCGCTGTCTTGTAGGGACGAGAGTGGGCCAGAGCGTCGTAAATATCTACAGTCTGGAAAACCCTGGCCAGAAGCGGAATGCGCTGGCGGGACAGGCCGTCGGGATACCCTGTTCCGTCCCAGCGTTCGTGATGATGGCGAATGATGGGTATTGTCCGGCTCATGCTCTTGAGCCCGCCGATCAGTCGCGTGCCGATTTCGACATGCTGGCGCATGATGCGCCACTCGCGCTCGTCAAGCTTGCCCGGCTTGAGCAGAACGCTGTCGGGTATGCCCAGCTTGCCGATATCGTGCAATACGCCCCCGCGCCTGAGCGCCAGCAGATCCGCCGCATCCAGGCCCAGCTCGCGCCCCAGCAGCACGCCAAGCTGAGCCAGGCGCGTGCAGTGGTCTCCCGTATTTCCGTCTTTGGCTTCGACCATCCGCGCCAGTGCAAAGAGCATCGATTCGGCATTCTCGAGTTGATCGCACACGCGCTTGCGCGACACGGCGGAACCGACTCTGGCCACGAGTTCCTCCGGGTCGTAGGGTTTGCGTATGAAGTCATTCGCTCCAGCGGCGAGGCTTTGCGTCAGATGATTGATGTCCCCTTCTCCGGTCACCATCAGGATGGATAGCATGCTCATGCCCAGGTCGCTTCGTATCATGCGGCACAGTGCATTGCCGTCGATGCCGGGCATGCGCTTGTCCAGAAGCACGGCGTCGATGTCATACGCGCGCAGTCGGTCGATGGCCTCCATGCCGGAACTCGCCTGAATGACTTCGAAGCCGCTGTCTTCCAGGATGGCGCGCTCCAGCGCACGGTGCGACGGATCGTCATCGACTATCAGCACGCGGCCGCGAGGCAACCCATCCTCCAATGCATTCGCCGCGAGAGACGTGCTTGAGTCCATGGTCACTCACCCCAGAATATCGTTGTAATAAATACTAACAATTTAATTATCTTAAACGATATAAACGCTCTGGAATATCGATTTAATCGAAATATAGCAAAGAAACGTTAAGTCTATCGATGGCTTGATCTGTAACTTTTCTAGTAAAATCGCTCTTTTCGATTAAACCGATGGGGCTATGAGGCAATTCGAAATCCCCAAAAGCAAGGCGTACTTCACCCCAGGCGAGGTGGCTCAAATACTTCGGGTATCGCCCATTACCGTGCGAGGATGGGCGTCGAAAGGCCTCTTGCAGGCAGAGACCACGCCGGGGGGGCACAGGCGCTTCCTGCGCGAAGATCTGGAGCGCTTTGCAAGCCAATGGAACCCGTTCAGCCACCGAGGCGCGCTGCGTGTCTTGATCGTCGATGACGATATGTCAGTGGTGGGTTTTTTACGCGAACTTCTCGAGGGTGGGGTGTCGCCGGTCGACGTCGAAATCGCACTCGACGGCTTCGAGGCAGGGCAAAAAGTACAGGCTTTCCTGCCGGATGTCGTGCTGCTGGACATCATGATGCCAGGCATCAAGGGTCCGGAGGTCTGCAAGCGTATCAAAGCGCTTCCAGATTTGGCGCAGACGCGGGTGATCGGCATGAGCGGCTATCTGACCCCCGATGCCGAGCATGCCATGGCTGCGGCCGGCGCAGAGCGATGCCTGAGCAAGCCACTCGACCACGAAGCGCTGTTCGCCTGCCTGGACCTGGAAAACTCCTAGGGTTTTCCAGAAAGCGGGCTGCGCGGCGCGCGCGCCCGAAGCCTCCGGGCGCGTCCGGACGACGACAGCCGCGATGGCTGCCACGCGCCTGGCCCCCGAGCGTGCTGCGCCGCCTGGAACACCGTTGACCCAGGTCAACGCACACCCTCGATGATGGGCGCAAGCTTTCCATATGCGGCAAGCGCTGGCACGGCAATCGCATCGTCCGTGGCATGTGCGAACGCCCCGCATGTCCGCCATACCTGATCCGGCCGCGAGCGGCTGGCCCTCGGCCCCGCCGCTCGCGCGGCTCCTGCGTAAAGAGACTGCTGCCTTGTCCGACTCGTACGTCTTACTGCAATGGCCCGCCGCCCGGCGTGCGCGAACCCGGTCTGAAGGCTGCGCATCGCCTGATCCCTCAGGGTTGCATCCCTGTATCTCTGCGTGGAGAAAGGCATGACGGTCAATCCGAACCCCCGGCGTCAGATCGAGGAGAAGCGCTCATGATCCGCGCCAAGCCGCATGTGGTCGTGCTCGGAGGCAATTTCGCCGGGCTTGCCAGCGCGCAGAAAATCCGCGAGTACGCGGGCGACGGCGTGGACATCACGCTGATCGACCGCAAGGACTATCTGCTGTTCGTGCCCAACATCCCCACCGACGTGATCGAGAATCGCGATCCTTCCCTGCACCAGCGCATGCAGCTGCGGCCGGCGCTGGCGAGCGATGGCATCCAATTCATCCAGGCCGTGGTGGAACACGTGGATATCGACAGCAGAAAAGTTCACTTTCTGCCGTCCGAGCGCCCCGGCGAAGCCTGCGAGTCCTTGCACTACGACTACCTCGTGATCGCGATGGGCGCGCATCTGGCCTATGACCGCCTGCCCGGGTTCGCCGAACACGGGCATACCGTCTCGGATCTGCTTCATGGCGAGCGGCTGCGCCAGTACCTTTTTGAAGGCGGCTACAAGGGCGGACCGATCGTGATCGGCGCGGCGCACTTTCACCAGGGGGACGGCGCCGAAGGCCTGCAGCCCTACCCGGGCGGCAGCATCCCCTACCTGAAAGCGGCATGCGAGGGCCCGATCCTGGAGATGACGACGGCGATGGCGAACTGGCTGACCCGCTCGGGCCAGGGAACGCCGGAGAAGATCACCGTATTCACACCCGACGAGATCATCGCGGCCGACGCCGGCGTGAAGAACGTCCAGGCGTTCCTGCAGATGGCCACGGGCATGGGAATCCGCTACCGCCACAGCATGCCCGACATTGCCCGGCTCACGGCCGAGGGCGTCGAGTTTGTCGGCGGCGAAACGCTGGAGGCGGAGATCAAGCTGATCCTTCCCGACTGGGTAGCCCACGACTGCCTGCGTGAGCTGGCCATCTGCGACAGCATGGGTTTCATCAAGACCAATCTGCTGATGCGCAATCCCGAGCATCCGGAGATTTTTGCCGCCGGCGACTGCGCCGCGGTCACCGTTCCGAAAATCGGCGGCATCGGCCACCAGGAAGCGGAAATCATCGGCAGGCAGGTCGCGCTCGACCTGGGCCGCATGGATGCCCAGGAGGCCAATCACCCGCTGCAGCCGGTCACCTTCTGCATCGGCGACATGGGCGAGGGCAAGGCGTTCTACGTGCGCTCCAACAGCTGGTTCGGCGGGCAGGACGATGTACTGAAGATGGGGCGCGTTCCGTACCGGCTGAAGATGAGCTACCGCGACTTGTTCTTCCTGACCCACGGCAAGGTTCCCGGCTTTGGCCTGAATCTCGCGCAGTTCGCGGTCGAAAGCGTTTTCTGATGAACGCCGCCCGCCACCGGAATGGTTCCGGCGCCGCTGCATTGCGCCAATGGCCAATCCGGTTCGCTATCGCCCCATAGCAAACGCATGAAAGCAACAACACCGATTCAGGAGTCACACTGATGGTCAGCACCGTTTCCTTTCCGCAAGCGCAGGAGTTCCACATCAGCCTCAGGGTGGCCGACCTGGCCACGAGCACGGCTTTCTACACTGCGTTTTTCGCCGTCCCGCCCAAGGACACCACGGCGCGCTACAGTACGTTCGTCATCCCGAACCTGCATCTGAACCTGGTTCTGCTGGTCAATGACAGCCAGCAGCCGCTCGATACCTATAGCCTCTATCACCTGGGGCTGGGCGTGGCCGACAAGTCGCAGGTGATCGCCGCCTATCATGCGGCCCTGTCCGCAGGGGCGCCAATCGTCAAGCCGCCGCGCACGACCTGGCGCGGCACGCCGTTGCATGAGCTGTGGCTGCGCGATCCCAGCGGCTATCTGATCGAGGTCTATGCGCGCCTTACCGCCGAGGAACTGGCGCAGATTCCGGCCGATCAGGAGCCCTGCTTTCTCGTGCCCGGCACCCGGCCGTCGGCCGGCTGACAGCCGGGACGCTTTCAGCCACGCACAGCGCAGAGCATTCGATGCCCGATCAAATCACCAAAATGGTTTTCGACGTCACCGCGCGTCGACTCGATGCCCAAGGCAGCACGGCGCATTGCAAGGACGCCGACATTTTGCTGGATACTCGCCTGGCAGGACGTCGCGACGCTTTCAACCCAGCCGAACTGCTGCTGGCTGCGCTGTCGGCCTGCATGCTCAAGAGCATCGAGCGAGTGACTCCGATTCTGAAATTCCAGTTGCGAAGCGTCGAGGTGCACATACACGGCGTACGCCAGGATGTACCGCCGCGGATGGAATCGATCCATTATGAAATTTTGATCGACACCGACGAGAGCGAGCATCGTCTCGATCTGCTGCACGAGAACGTCAGGAAGTACGGTACCGTTTTCAACACCGTTGCTCCGGGCACGCAGCTGCAAGGTGTGCTGCGTCGCGTGTGGAGTTCCCAGGGTTTCGTGGACAGCAGGGGTTAATGTCGTTTAATTTCTGCTTCGTACGCAACAGGGCTCATCCCGTGTAGATAGCTGTGCCGACGAACTGGATTGTAGAAATTCTCAATGTAGTCTGAAATGGCATCGAGCGCGACGGACCTGTTCTTGTAAATCTGCTTCTTGATTCGTTCCTTCTTGAGGCTGCCAAAGAATGACTCCGCCACGGCGTTATCCCAGCAGTTTCCCCGCCGGCTCATGCTCGGTTCGAGGTGGTTGGTACGGCAAAAACGACGCCAATCATCACTACCATATTGGCACCCTTGATCCGAGTGAATGATTGTTCTTCTGGGGCGCCGATTGCGAACAGCCATCAACACCGCGTCGAGTACAAGCTGCCGATGGATGGTCGGGCGAGTCGCCCAGCCAACGATCTT
>DAIDKG010000532.1 GCA_027450125.1 Bordetella sp.
GGCGGCGGCATCCAGGCCCAGCAGATTGATGCGTTCGTTTTCCATGGCGCATTTGTCTCCATGGCGCATGGCCGCGCCAGCGGGCGGCGCACCCATGCCCGGGGAAATCAACGGCTGTAGATGTTGATTTCGGGGAAGAAAAAGGCGATCTCGACGGCGGCGGTTTCAGGCGCGTCCGAACCGTGCACCGCGTTGGCGTCGATGCTGTCAGCGAAGTCGGCGCGGATGGTGCCCTTCTCGGCTTTCTTGGGATCGGTGGCGCCCATCAGGTCGCGGTTCTTCTGGATGGCGTTCTCGCCTTCGAGCACTTGCACGAAGACCGGGCCCGAAACCATGAAGTCGACCAGATCCTTGAAGAACGGGCGGGCGCTGTGCACGGCATAGAAGCGCTCGGCGTCGGCGCGAGAGAGCTGGCGCATTTGCGCGGCGATGACCTTGAGGTCGGCGCCTTCGAAGCGGGCGACGATCTGTCCGATGACGTTCTTGGCGACGGCGTCGGGCTTGATGATCGAGAGGGTACGTTGGATGGCCATGGAAACTCCAATAAAAACAGGCACTTCTATGCGGTTACGGTAACCAAGCATTCTAACATGCTGGAAAGAATCCAATACATCTTAAAATCAGCGGTTTGCCCGACCGTGTACGCGGGCCCCGTTTTGCCGGAAACCTACTGCAATGACTCAAGCTGCCGAGCCCGACCGCACCGACTACGCCCCCGAAAGCCCCGAACTGGCCAAGAGCTTCGAGCCCGCCCAGATCGAATCCCGCTGGTACGACCTGTGGGAACAGCGCGGCTACTTCCAGGCCGGCCGCCATGTGCAAAACGGTGCGAGAGACCAGTCCTATTGCATCCAGTTTCCTCCGCCCAACGTCACCGGCACCCTGCACATGGGACACGCCTTCAACCAGACCATCATGGACGGCCTGGTGCGCTACCACCGCATGTCGGGCGACGATACGGTGTTCGTTCCGGGCACCGACCACGCCGGCATCGCCACGCAGATCGTGGTCGAGCGCCAGCTCGATGCGCAGAAAATCTCCCGCCACGACCTGGGCCGCGAGAAATTCGTGGAAAAAGTCTGGCAATGGAAGGAGCAGTCCGGCAATACCATCACCGGCCAGGTGCGGCGCCTGGGCGCCTCGGCCGACTGGCCGCGCGAGTATTTCACGATGGACGAGCGCATGTCGCGCGGCGTGGCTGAAACCTTCGTCAAACTCTACCAGCAAGGCCTCATCTACCGCGGCAAGCGCCTGGTCAACTGGGACCCCAAGCTGCTCACCGCGGTGAGCGACCTCGAGGTCGTTTCCGAAGAAGTCGACGGCTTCCTGTGGCACATCGAATACCCCTTCGTCGACGGCCCGCAGACCATCGTCGACAAGGAAGGCAATACCGTCACCCTGCGCGGCATGACCATTGCGACCACGCGCCCCGAAACCATGCTGGCCGACGGCGCGCTGTGCGTGCACCCCGACGACGAGCGCTACAAGCACCTGGTGGGCAAGCTGGTGGAGCTGCCGCTGTGCGACCGCAACATTCCCATCATCGCTGACGATTTCGTCGACATGGAATTCGGCACCGGCTGCCTGAAGATCACCGGCGCGCACGACTTCAACGACTACGCCTGCTCGCAGCGCCACGGCCTGCCGCTCATCACGATCTTCACGCTCGATGCGCACATCAACGAGAACGGCCCCGTGCGCTTCCAGGGCCTGGACCGCGACCAGGCGCGCAAGGCCGTGGTGGCCGCGCTGGAAGAAGAAGGCTTCCTGGTCAAGACCGTGCCGCACAAGATGATGCAGCCCAAGGGCGACCGCACCGGCGTGGTGATCGAGCCCATGCTGACCGACCAATGGTTCGTCGCCATGAGCAAGCCGGCGCCCGAAGGCGCCCTGAACCCCGGCAAGAGCATCACCCAGGTGGCGCTGGAGGCCGTAGCCG
>DAIDKG010000533.1 GCA_027450125.1 Bordetella sp.
GCTGCAGGCCTTCGCCGCCCAGGGTCGTGCGTCCGGATGTTGCGCCGAGCAGGAAGCCGCGCGGGCGCTGGTCGGCGGCCGCCCAGATCTGGTCGCCCACGCGCTGGAAGCCGAACATCGAGTAGTAGATGTAGAAGGGCAGCATGGCCAGGCCGTGCACGCTGTAGCTGGTCGCCGCGGCCGTCCAGCTGGCGATGGCGCCGGCTTCGCTGATGCCTTCCTCCAGGATCTGCCCGTCCATGGCCTCGCGATAGCTGAGGATGGAGTCGATGTCCTCGGGCGAGTAGCGCTGGCCCACGCTGGAGTAGATACCCGCCTGCTTGAACAGATTGGCCATGCCGAAGGTGCGGGCCTCGTCGGCGACGATGGGCACGATGCGCGGCCCGAGCGCCGGGTCCTTGAGCAGGGCGCCCAGCATCCTGACGAAGGCCATGGTGGTGCTCATGGGCTTGCCGCCGGCCTGGACCGCGAATTGCGCGTAGGCATCGAGCGCCGGCTTCTGCACCACCGCCGCCGCGGTCTCGCGCCGGGGCATGAAGCCGCCCAGCGCCGCGCGGCGCGCTTTCAGGTAGGCGATTTCCGGGCCGTTGTCATCGGGCTTGATGAATTCCAGCGCGGTGGCCTGCGCATCGTTCAGCGGCAGATTGAAGCGATCGCGAAAGCCCAGCAGGTCCGAGGCTTCGAACTTCTTTTGCGAATGCGTGGTCATGCGGCCCTGGCCGGCGCTGCCCATGCCGTAGCCCTTCTTGGTGTGGGCCAGGATGACGGTGGGCTGGCCGCGGTGGCTGGCCGCCGCCGCATAGGCGGCATAGATCTTGACCAGGTCGTGACCGCCGCGCTTGAGCCGGTCGATCTGCTCGTCGCCCATGTTCTGCACCAGCCGCGCGAGCTGTTCGTTCTGGCCGAAGAAGCGTTCGCGGTTGAAGCGTCCGTCCTTGGCGGCGAAGGTCTGCATCTGCCCGTCGACCGTCGAGGCCAGCGCCTTGATGAGCGAGCCGTCCTCGTCCTGGGCGAAGAGGCTGTCCCAGTCCGAGCCCCAGACCAGCTTGATGACGTTCCAGCCCGCGCCGGCGAACAGCAGCTCCAGCTCGTCGATGATGCGCCCGTTGCCGCGCACCGGGCCGTCCAGTCGCTGCAGGTTGCAGTTGACCACCCAGATGAGGTTGTCGAGCTTTTCGCGCGCGGCCAGGGTCAGGGCGCTCATCGATTCGGGCTCGTCCATTTCGCCGTCGCCGAATACGCCCCAGACTTTGCGGCCGCCGCAATCGAGCAGCTTGCGATGCGTGAGGTAGCGCATGAAGCGCGCCTGGTAGATCGAACTGATCGGGCCTATGCCCATGGAGCCGGTGGGAAACTGCCAGAAATCCGGCATCAGATAAGGATGCGGATAGCTGGACAGGCCGCGCGCGCCGCGCGCCGCGGCCGTGATCTCCTGCCGGTAGTGCTGCAGATCGTGTTCGCTCAGGCGGCCTTCGAGGAAAGCGCGGGCATAGACGCCGGGCGAGCTGTGCGGCTGGAAGAAGACCAGGTCGCCGCCGTGGCGTGCGTCCCTGGCATGGAAGAAATGGTTGAAGCCGACTTCGAACAGGTCCGCGGCGCTGGCGTAGCTGGCGATGTGGCCGCCCAGCTCGCCATAGGCGGAATTGGCCCGCACCACCATCGTCAAGGCATTCCAGCGGATGATGGCGCCCAGCCTCTCCTCCATGTCCAGGTCGCCGGGAAAGGCCGGCTGCTCCTGCACCGGGATGGTGTTCACGTAGGGCGTTGAGGCGCGCGCCTTCCAGCCTACGTTGCGCTGCTGGGAGAGCTGCTGCAGGGTATCGAGTATCTGCCGGACCCGCCCGGGGCCGCCGCTGGCCAGCAGTCCGAGCAGGGCTTCGCGCCATTCGTCGGTTTCCTGCGGGTCGGGGTCGGCAGTGCCGGACGCGTTCATATTCGAAAGAAACTGCTCGGGCGCGTTCATGAGGGAAGGACCTGGTTCTGCGTATGGGTTCTGAGAGACTTCGAAAGCGCGGCACCGGCAGTCCATGGGCTATCCGGGCAACCGCGCAGAGGAAGCGGGCGGTTTTCGGTTTTTAGTCGAATTTCACATTGAGCGGGCGTTTCGCGCAATGCAGCCATTTTCTCCCAACCCGGCCCCTGCGCCCGATTTTTCCGGCCGGCGACGATTTACCGGGAGCTCTTTTCCAGCGCCTGGCTGATGTCCTGGATGAGATCGGCGCAATCTTCCAGCCCCACCGAGAGACGCACCAGGCCGTCCGAGATGCCGTGCGCGGCCCGCTCCTGCGGCGTGTAGGTGGAGTGCGTCATGGTGGCCGGATGCTGGGCGAGGGACTCGCAATCGCCCAGGCTCACGGCCCGCGCGAACAGGGCGAGGGCATTCATGAAGCGCCTGCCGGCTTCCACGCCTTGCGCGAGCTCGAAGGCGATCATGCCGCCATAGCGGCGCATTTGCCGCGTCGCAAGCTCATGCTGGGCAAACGAAGGCAAGCCGGGAAAGTACACCTTGGACACGGCTGGGTGCTCTTCGAGCATTGCTGCGAGCGCAGCGGCGCTGTCGCAATGCCGTTCCATGCGGATCGCCAGGGTCTTGAGTCCGCGCAGCAGCAGGAAAGCGTCCTGCGGCGACATGACGGCGCCGGTCATGTCCTTCAGACCCTTCAGGCGTATCTGGTCGATGATCTCCTGGCTGGAGACGGCGATGCCGGCGGTGATGTCGCCGTGGCCGCTCAGGTATTTCGTCGCCGAATGCACCACGACATCGGCGCCCAGTTCCAGCGGGCGTTGCAGATAGGGCGTGCAGTACGTGTTGTCGACGACCACCTTGGCGCCGACGCGCCGGGCCAACTGGGCGACAGCGGCGATATCGACCAGGCCCATGGACGGATTGGCGGGCGATTCGAAATAGGCGATTTTGGTCCGGGGCGTGAGCGCGGCGGCCACGGCGTCCAGGTCCGACATGTCGACGTATCGCACGTGCACGCCGAACTGGCCGATGCCGTGCTCCAGGAAGGCGAAGGTGCAGCCGTACAGCGTCTTGTCCGCCAGGATTTCGTCGCCGGGCCGCACCAGCGGCCAGATGGTCGACGTAATGGCCCCCATGCCCGAGGAGAAGGCGACCGCCGCTTCGCCGCCTTCCAGCGATGCCATGCGCGCTTCCAGCAGCTGCAGCGTCGGATTGGAGATGCGGGTGTAGAAATGCCCCTTTTCTTCGCCCGTAAAGCATCGGGCTCCGTACTCCACCGTGGGAAAGGCAAAGGTCGCGGACAGGTAGATGGGTGGGATCAGGGCTCCCTGGTTGTCCAGGGGATCGTAGCCGTGATGGATCGCTCGCGTGGCGAAGCCCGCGGTTTTCAGGTCGGACATGCTTGTCTCCAGGGTTTTTATGGCTATGGAATTGTCTTTCTCTTTATGAGAAAATTTATTCCATAGTTTGCTGTAACAAGCCATGTTTAAGCATTATTCAAACAAAAAACGTCGTTTTGGTAGATTTTTATGCCTATGAGCCCTCGTCTTGCTCTGGATCGGACCGACTGCGCGCTGCTGCAGGCGCTTCAAGGCAACGCCCGGCTGACGGTCGCCGAACTGGCCGACCGGGTGTCCCTCACGCCGTCGCCGTGCTGGCGCAGGATCAAGCGACTGGAAGATTCGGGGCTGGTGCGGGCCTATCGGGCCATCCTTTCATCCGAAGGGCTGGGCTATGGGGTGACGGCATTCGTCAACATCATGATGGGCAGCCACGACAAGGACACGTCCACGCGCTTCGAGCAGCGCCTGACTGAAATTCCCGAAATCATTTCCTGCCATCACGTCTCGGGCAAGTACGACTTCCTGCTGGAAGTGGTGGCGGTCGATCTGCAGGCTTTCGGCGAATTCACGCGCGATGTATTGCAGGCGTTGCCGGGCGTGAAAGAGATTTACTCCAGCTTTTCGATGAAGGTGCTCAAGGACGACCGGGTGCTGCCGGTGGCCGCAAGCGCGAATATCGATTGAGGCGGTTCCGGGGCCGCGGTCGGCCTTCGTGCCGGCCTCATCCCGCAACGAGTGCGGGACGCAGGTCGATTCAGGCCGTGATGTCGCGCCAGAAGCCCGGCACGAAACATTCGGCCACCAGCAGCGGCAGGCCGTGGCGCCAGAACACCGAGCGGCGCGCCCACAGCGGCGCGTGTGCGCAATCGGCATCCACGCCCGACACCGTGCGGTAGAGCGCCAGGGGGGGCGCCAGCAGGGCGCAGGCGAAGGGCGAGCGCCGTATGGTCCGGTCGTGGTAGAGCATGTCGGCCAGCGGCCGCGTGCGCAGGCGCCGCATGTTCTGCCAGACCCCGTGAGAGGCGGGCAGGGGGGTGAGACTGCGCGCCACCACGGCGTCGCGGCCGTCGACCGCCATGGCGATCTCGCGCACCCAGACCGGCGTGCCCGGCGCGAGCCGCATGCCATGGGCCTCGTCGGCCGGCGCGCCCGAGGCGTATTCGGCCAGCACCCGCAGATCCATCCTGCCTAGAGCGCGCAGGCCGGCAGTCAGCGCGCCGGGGCGCAGCAGCCAGGTCTTGTGCGCGACCGGCAGGGACGGGGGGAGTGCGCGGCGCCAGCCCAGGGCGCTGACGGGAGGCGGGTAGCAGTACGTCATGGCTGCGTATTATGGCCCAGGCCGAGCCAGCGGATAGCCGGCCCGCCGGCCGCTGCCGCCGTCGCCGTAAAATGCCGCCCATGGAAAAAGTGCGCATCTCCAAGCTGATGTCCGAGCGCGGCCTGTGCTCGCGCCGCGAAGCCGACGCCTATATCGAGCGCGGCTGGGTCAGGGTCGACGGCGTGGTGGTCGCCGAATTGGGGGCCAAGGCCTATCCGGACCAGGAAATCACCCTGGAACGCGCTGCGCAGGCGCGCCAGACTGCGCGCGTCACCATCCTGATCAACAAGCCCGTGGGCTATGTCTCGGGCCAGGCAGAGAAGGGCTACACCCCGGCCGTGGCGCTCGTCGAGGCTGGCTCGCGCTATGCCGGCGACCGCGTCGCGCGCCGCTTCGAACGGTCGCACCTGCAGGGCCTGGCCGTGGCCGGCAGGCTGGACATCGACTCGCAGGGCCTGTTGGTGCTGACCCAGGATGGGCGCATCGCGCGCCATCTCATCGGCAAGGATTCCGACGTCGACAAAGAGTACCTGGTGCGCGTGCAGGGCCGCTTGAGCGAAGGCGGCCTGGCCCTGCTCAACCACGGCCTGTCCCTGGACGGCAAGGCCTTGCGGCCTGCGCAGGTGCAATGGCAAAACGCCGACCAGTTGCGCTTCGTGCTGCGCGAGGGCAAGAAGCGGCAGATCCGCCGCATGTGCGAGCTGGTGGGGCTGAAGGTGGTGGGCTTGAAGCGCGTGCGCATCGGCCGCGTCTCGCTGGGCGACCTGCCGCCGGGACAGTGGCGCTACCTGCGCGAGGACGAGCGGTTCTGAGCGTCGGCCCTAGCCGTCCCGGGCCAGGTCCTCGACGGTTTCGAAGACGCCGGGGACCGTCGCTCCGCTGTTCAGGCGCTGCATCAGGAATTCGATGAAGATCCGGGTCTTGGCCGGCAGCAGCCGGCTTTCGGTCACGGCATAGACCGGATAGGGGCCGGCATGCCATTCGGGCAGCACGCGCTGCAGGCGGCGTGCGGCCAGGTCGGCCTGCAGGCTGCTGACGCGCGCCATGATGCCTATCCCGGCGCCTTGCACGGTCAGGCTGTGCATCATGGTCATGTTGTTGATCGAGAACCGGCTGCGGGGCGCGAATTCCACCAGGGCTTCGCCATTGCTCAGCGGCCAGCGCGGGATGCGGCTGTTTTCGGCGCGGTACGTCAGGCACTGGTGGTGGGTCAGATCGCCGGGGTGCAGCGGCTCGCCGTAGCGGGCCAGATAGCCGGGCGATGCGTACAGATAACCGTAGAGCACGCCAAGTTGCCTGGCGATGCGGGTCGAGTCGGGGCGTTCGCCGATCTCGATGGCAATGTCGCAACTCTGGAACACGCGGCTGGCATGTTCGGGGCTGGCCTGGTCCAGGTGGAACGATACCTCGGTATAGCGGTCGGCGAAGTCGGTAAAGACTTCCGTTAGCAGCCCGGTGCCGAAATCGGACGGCATGTTCACGCGCAGCAGGCCGGAAGGTGTTTCAGCCAGATTCTGCAATTCTTCGTGGGCCACCTGCGCGGCCGCGATGATGCGCCTGCAGCGTTCGAAGTAGAGCCGGCCTGCATCGGTCAGCTCGACCTTGCGGGTGGTCCGGCTGAGCAGCCGCACGCCGACGGCCCGCTCGAGGTCGGCGACCTGGCGCGACAGCGTGGACTTGGGTATGCCCAGCATTTCGGCGGCCCGGCTGTAGTTGCGGGTCTTGGCGACTTCGACGAACAGATGGATGCCTTGCAGTGGATGCATTGCAATATCGGACTGGCAGATGAAAGCGTTGATTGTTCCACATACGGAATAATGTTTTCGCTTTTATCCCTATTCTTCTGTATTGAGATGTCGCAAAATACGCGTTTTGCATTGCAATATGCCCCTCAGGCGCCGGGGTGAGGGGCTGTTTCCAGGAAATTCCTAGCATGAAGAATTCGAGTCTGATCCTGCGCGTTTCGGCGCTGGCGCTTTTCCTGGCCATGGGCTTGACGGCTTGCGGCAAGAAGCAGCCAGGCGGCCAGGCCGGCGCCAAGCCCGAGGTCTGGGTGGTCACGCTCAAGCCGCAGGCGGTCAATCTCACCACGGAACTGCCGGGCCGCACGTCGGCCTACCGCGAGGCCGAAGTGCGGCCCCAGGT
>DAIDKG010000534.1 GCA_027450125.1 Bordetella sp.
CTGGCCCAGCAGCAGGGTCGAGGCCGGGTTGGTGTTGAGAAAGACGATTTCGAGCGCGGCCACGTCGGGCTGCGTATCGCGGGCGACCTGGCGCAGATTGTCCAGGATCACCTTGAGCCGTTCAGGCAGCGGCAGTTCGGGCGGGACCACGATGGTCCCGCTGGCGACATAGCGCAGCCGCATGCCCTCGGCATCGACGACGCCGAAACCGGTGCGGCGCAGGCCGGGATCGATGCCGAGCACCCTCATGTGCGCGTCAGGCCGCGGGGCATCGTAGTCCGGCGCCGGCGGGCGTTCAATGGCGGAAGTGGCGGGTGCCCGTGAGCACCATGGCGATGCCGCGCTCTTCGGCCGCGGCGATCACTTCGTCGTCGCGCACGCTGCCGCCGGGCTGGATCACGCAGGTCGCGCCCGCGTCCACGATCACGTCCAGGCCGTCGCGGAAGGGGAAGAAGGCGTCGGACGCTGCCGCCGAGCCCTGCAGCGACAGACCCGCGTTGGCGGCCTTGATCGAGGCGATGCGCGCCGAGTCGATGCGGCTCATCTGTCCCGCGCCCACGCCCAGCGTGAGGCCGTTGCCGGCGAAGACGATGGCGTTGGACTTGACGAACTTGGCCACCTTCCAGGCGAACAGCAGATTGTTCATCTCGTTCTCGGTGGGCTTGCGCGAGGTGACGACCTTGAAGTCCGCGTACGGGGGATCGTAGAAGTCGGGCGTCTGCACCAGCCAGCCGCCGCCCACGCGCTTGACGTCATAGGGGTTCTGGCCGTCGCCCAGCGGCACGATCAGCACGCGCACGTTCTTCTTGGCGGCCAGCAGCGCCAGCGCGTCGTCGTCGTAGGCGGGCGCCAGCAGCACTTCCATGAACTGCTTGCTCACGGCCTCGGCCGTGGCCAGGTCGACCTTGCGGTTGAAGGCGATGATGCCGCCGAAGGCGGACGTGGGATCGGTCTTGAACGCCTGGCGGTAGGCCGTGTAGGCGTCGGCCGCCACGGCCACGCCGCAGGGGTTGGCGTGCTTGATGATGACGCAGGCCGGGAGCTGGAAGCTGCGCACGCATTCCCACGCGGCATCGGCGTCGGCGATGTTGTTGTACGAAAGCTCCTTGCCCTGCAGCTGCGCGTAGCCGGCCAGCAGACCCACGGGGCGCTGCGGATCGACGTAGAAAGCCGCTGTCTGGTGCGGATTCTCGCCGTAGCGCAGGGTCTGCTCGCGCTGGATCTGCAAGGTCAGCACACCCGGATATTCGGTGCGTTGGGGGGCTGCGTTCTGCTCGGGCGTCGGGTCTTTCAGGCTGCTCAGGTAGGCGGCGATGGCCCCGTCATAGGACGCCGTGTGGGCATAGACCTTGCCGGCCAGTTCCAGGCGCAGCGAGTAGGAGGTGCCGTCGTTCTCGTCGATCTCGTCCAGCACGCGGGCATAGTCGCAGGGGTCGATCACGACCGTGACGCCGCCCACCTCGGTGCCGTGGTTCTTGGCCGCGGCGCGCAGCATGGCCGGGCCGCCGATGTCGATGTTCTCGACGGCGTCGGCGAAGGTGCAGTCCGGCTTGATGATGGTTTCGCGGAAGGGATAGAGGTTGACCACCAGCAGGTCTATGCGGGCTATGCCGTGCTCGGCGATGGTCTTGAGGTGTTCGTCGCTGTCGCGGCGTGCCAGCAGGCCGCCGTGGATCTTGGGATGCAGCGTCTTGACGCGGCCGTCCAGGATCTCGGGCGAGCCGGTGTGTTGGGCCACTTCGGTCACGGGCAGGCCGGCCTGGGCCAGCAGCTTGGCGGTGCCGCCGGTGGACAGCAGGCGCACGCCGCGCAGATGCAGGGCCTGGGCGAATTCGACGATGCCGGTCTTGTCGGAGACCGAGAGGAGGGCGGTTTGGATTTTCATGGGGGGCTTGTCAGGGCTGCAGGTTGTGCGCCAGCAATTTCTTGCGCAGCGTATTGCGGGTGATGCCGAGCATTTCGGATGCGCGCGACTGGTTGCCGCCGGCGCGCTCCATGGCGACTTCAAGAACGGGCCGCTCGACGCAGTGCATCACCATGTCCCACATATCGTGGGGGGCGGAGCCGTCGAGGTCTTCGAAGTAGCGCGCCAGGCTGGCGCGCACGCATTCTTCCAGGGCAGTTTGCTTGCTCATTGTTATGGTTGCAGATCGTTTTTATCGGGTAATGGCCGGCGACTGTCAGGCCGCCAGGCGCTGCGGTTGGCCGCCGTCCTGCGTCAGCTGGTCGAACCATCGCGCCACGGCTTGCGCCTGGCCGGCGGTGCTGTCGATCAGGTTCATGCGCGAGCGGAAGTCTTCCGCGCCGGGCAAACCCTCGATGTACCAGCCGATATGCTTGCGCGCCGTGCGTACGCCGGTGTGCTCGCCGTAGAAGCGGTAGTGGTCGTCCAGATGTTCCAGCAGCAGGTCGCGCATCTCGGCATGCGAGGGCGCTGCCAGCTTCTTGCCAGTGCGCAGGTAATGATCGATTTCTCGGAATATCCAGGGCCTGCCCTGGGCCGCGCGGCCGATCATCACGGCGTCGGCGCCAGTGTAATCCAGGACGGCGCGCGCCTTCTCGGGCGAGTCGACGTCGCCGTTGGCGACCACTGGTATGGCGAGCGCCGCCTTGACCTCGCGGATGGTGTCGTATTCGGCCTGGCCCGCATAGAGATCGGCGCGGGTGCGTCCATGCAGGGTGAGGGCTGCGATGCCGGCATCCTGGGCCATGCGGGCGACGCGCAGCGCGTTCTTGTGCTCGCGGTCCCAGCCGGTGCGCGTCTTGAGCGTGACGGGCACGCCCAGCGGGGCGCAGGCCGCGACGACGGCATCGAGTATGCGCCGGACCAGGTCTTCCTGGCGCAGCAGGGCCGAGCCGCTGGCGAGGTTGCACACCTTCTTGGCGGGGCAGCCCATGTTGATGTCGATGATGCGGGCGCCGCGCTGCGCGTTGAAGACGGCGGCCTCGGCCATCATGGCGGGGTCGGCGCCGGCGATCTGCACCGACACGGGGGCGATTTCGCCATCGTGGTTCAGCCGGCGGGACGTCTTGACGCTGTCCCAGAGCCTGGGGTTGCTGGCAGCCATCTCGGACACCGCATAGCCTGCGCCCAGGCGCTTGCAGAGCTGCCGGAACGGGCGATCGGTGACGCCGGCCATGGGGGCGACCAGCACGTTGTTCGGAAGGGTCCAGGGGCCGATTTGCATGATTGCGCAGATTTTAACCAAGTCGGAGAAAAGAGCTTGCCTGCCTGCGCATGTCGTTCGAGTCCTAGAACCCGAACGCAGCGAACCGGCCTTTCGTGCGGGCCGGCGCACACCCCGGGGATTCAGCCGCCGAAATACCATGCCAGCCAGGCGGCGAAGGACAGGTAGAAGCCGCCCGCGCAGGCCAGCGTGACCGCCGTGATTTGCGCTCGGCGCAAACGCAGCCACAGCAGGACGATGGTCGCCAGCGTCACCAGGCCCGCCACCAGCAGCGGCGTGTCGAACAGCCAGGGCGTCATGAAAATGCCCAGTGCGCTGGGAATCGTCGCCTGTATCATCATGGCGCCCGAAATATTGGCCAGGGCCAGGCGCGCCTTGCCCTGGCGCACCCAGATCAGCGCATTCAGTATTTCCGGCAATTCGGTGGCCACCGGGGCCAGCAGCATGGCCGCCACGTGCGGCGACATGCCCATGAACACGCCCAGTTCGCCGATCTGGTCCACGAACACGCGCGAGGCTGCGGCGATCACCGCCAGAGCCAGCAGCGTCTGGCCGCCTGCCCATAGCAGGCCGGGATTGTGCGCGCGAGGGCGCAGCTTGAGCGGTTCGAGGTCCGCGTGGTCGATGCCCTCGTCGTCCCGGGCCAGTTCGCGCTTGACGTAGACTGCATACACGGTCAGGAACAGGATGCCCAGCCAGGGCTTGTACGCGAAGGCCAGCAGGCCCAGTCCCAGCTTGGCGACGAACACCGCCATGAACCAGGCCTGGTCGCGCGCCAGGCGCCGCTGGACTTTCTCATCGATCCGTGGCGCCGCACCGTTGCGGATCGTCGCCAGCAGCATCAGTCCGACCACGGCGTAGGCCACCGTGGACAACACCAGCGGACCGCCCATGGCCGCTCCCACACCGATGTCCTTTTGCGCGGGCGTGCGGCCGAACATCACCGCCATGAAGGTCACCACGCTCTCCGGCAGGGCCGTGCCGAATGCGGCCAGCACCGTGCCGGTGGCCGTCGCGCTCATCGAGAACCGATGGCCGACCCATTCGACGCCGTTGACGAAATACTCGCAGGCCAGATAGATCAGGGCCGCGGACAGCAGAAAGAGGAACAGGGCGAGCAGCATGGGAAAAGGCGGCCGGGCAAGCGAACACGATGGCGCAACGGCGCGGCTCGCCCGGCAAGGGTGAACGCGTCGTGGCCAAAGGTCTCGCCGGGCGGCGGACGCCGGATACTAAGGCGCCGCAGGCTGCCTGCGCCATGGGATAGCCGCGATGCGGTATCGCCAAGTGTGTTGACGCAGGCTCCCGGGTGAATGCTTCACCGGGATGGCTACTCCCCAATGACGGAGGTGCGGGCGCATTGTAGCAGCCGACCCTGGCGAGTAAAGTAGCCGCATGAGCCTGCCCGCTACCGATATCGCCCCTTTCCGTGAACGCCGCCGCCGGCTTCTTGCGCACATGCGCGCCCAGGGCGGCGGCATCGCGGTCCTGCCCACCGCGCCCGAGACGGCGCGCAATCGCGACACCGAATATCCCTACCGCCACGACAGCGATTTCTACTATCTGAGTGGCTTCATCGAGCCCGAGGCATGGCTGGTGCTGATCGCGGGTGCCGACGATCACGCGCTGCTGTTCTGCCGTCCGCGCGATCCCGGGATGGAGACCTGGACAGGCTACCGCGTCGGGCCCGAGGCAGCGGCTGAACGCTTCGGCCTGGACGAGGCCTACAGCATCGAGGAGCTCGACGACATCCTGCCCGAGTTGCTGCTCGACCAACCCGCGCTGTACGCGCCTTTCGGCCGCGGCGACGTCGTGGACGGGCCGTTGCGGGCCTGGCTGCAGGCCGCTCGCGGCCAGTCCCGGCAGGGCCGCCGCCCGCCACAGCGCATGCAGGACCTCTCGCCCATCGTGGCCGAGATGCGCCTGGTCAAGGATGCCGCCGAAATTGCCGCCATGCGCCGCGCCGCGCGCATTTCGGCGGGCGCCCATGCCCGCGCCATGCGCGCCGTGCGCCCCGGCATGCGCGAATACGAGCTGGAGGCCGAGCTGCTCTACGAATTCCGCCGCCACGGCGCCCAGGCGCCGGCCTATACCAGCATCGTCGCGGGCGGCGCCAATGCCTGCATCCTGCACTATCCGGCCGGCGACGCAGAATTGCGCGACGGCGACCTGGTGCTGATCGATGCCGCCTGCGAGCTTGACAGCTACGCCGCCGACATCACCCGCACCTTCCCCGTGAACGGCCGCTACAGCGGGCCGCAGCGCGCGCTTTACGACCTGACCATGGCGGCCCAGCAGGCCGCCGCCGACGCGATTCGTCCCGGCCAGCCGTGCAACGCCGGCCACCAGGCCGCCCTGCGCGTGCTGGCGCAGGGCATGCTCGACGAAAAGCTGCTCAAGGGCACGCTGGACGGCGTGCTGGAGTCAGGCGCCTACAGCCGCTTCTACATGCACCAGACCGGCCATTGGCTGGGGCTGGACGTGCATGACGTGGGCGATTACCGCGATCCGGCCGCGCCTCATGCCGATGGCGACCGCCCGTGGCGCTCGCTCGCTCCCGGCATGATGCTCACCATCGAGCCGGGCATCTACGTCACCGCGGCAGATGACGTGCCGTCGCAGTTCTGGAACATCGGCATACGCACCGAGGACGATGCGTTGATCACCGAGACCGGTTGCGAGCTCATCACGCGCGGCGTGCCGGTGGACCCCCGCGAGATCGAAGCCCTGATGCGGGAGTGAGAGCTCATTCCGGCCGCAGCACGTCGGCCGGCGCGAAGGCGCGAGCGTCCAGGCTGCCAGCCGGCATCGCCGCCCGCAGCGTCGTCCAGCGCAGGCCGGCTTGCTGCGCAGCCTGCAGGACGACCGGCAGCACATCCAGCACCATGGGCCTGCCGTCGGCGTCCCGTCCCGCGTTGCCGTCGTGCAGCAGCAGGATGTCGCGCGAGCCCATTCCTGCCGTCAGGCGCCGGGCGACCTGGCGTGCGTCGCGGGCGCAGGTATCGAAGCCGCGCCGCGTCCAGCTGGCAAGGTGCAGGCCCAGCGCGCACAGCACGGGCTCGAGAAAGGGGTTTCGCAGGCCGGCGGGCGCGCGAAAGAACAATGGGCGCGTGCCGCTCAGTTCGGTCAGCGTCTGCTGCGCGGCTTCGATCTCGCGCCGCAGCGAGCGCGGTCCCTGCAGCGAGAAAAGCGGGCGATGGCAATGGCTGTGGTTCTCGATCGCATGGCCGCGCGCTGCGATGGCCTCGACCCAGTGCGGGTGCTTTCGCGCCGCCTCGCCGATGCAAAAGAACGTGGCGCGCACGCCATGGCGCTCGAGCAGGTCCAGCACGCGCGGGGTGACCTCGGGATCGGGGCCGTCGTCGATGGTGAGCGTGATCTGGTCGCCGGCGCTCGCCGGCAGCCGCGTCAGATTGGGCCCGAGCAGAGTGCTGCGCGGCCAGAGGCCGCAGCCCACGACCGCTGCATGCGACGCCAACGCGCCGGCCGCCGCCCACGGCCACGCCGCAAGATGGGCTGCGATCGCCGCTGCGGCGCCGGCATGCATGGCCGCGGCGCCCGCAACCAGAGGGGCGGGCCGCCAGCGGCGCGCAGCGCTCGTAATGCCTGCTTCGGCCTGAAGCAGAGGGGCGTCGGGTACAAGGGAGGTCATGTCGGACTCGGGAGGGCGCCTGCCTGGGCAAGCGCCGGATGCGCCAGGCGCAAGCTTAGCCAAAGTCGGGCGCCAGCGCGCAGCAGGCGGCTTGCAACTTTGAAACTGCAGCCAAAATGTTGTATCCGTGTCGAACCCGCTCGGCCAGACCGATAAAATCTCACCATGCCTACTGCTCAATACGATATCGCCATCCTGGGCGCCGGGCCCGTGGGCCAGGTGCTGGCGCTGATGCTGGCGCGCCTGGCGCGCGATCCCGCGCGCATCGTGCTGCTGTCCGGTGACGGCGGGGCGGCCCAGCCTGCCCCGGCCGACGATCCGCGCATCATCGCCATCAACCATGGCAGCCGCGTGCTGCTCGAAAGCCTGGGGGCCTGGCCGGCCCGCTCGGCCGCCATCGACCATATTCACGTCTCGCAGCGCGGCCGCCTGGGCCGCGCCGTCATCGCCAGCGAGGACTTCGGTGTGCCTGCCCTGGGCAATACCGTTTCCTATGCCGATCTGCACGCCCGGCTGATCGAGCGCACCGCCGCGTGCGGCGTCAGCCTGCTGTCCGGACCGCCCGCCGCGGTCGAGGGCCAGGACGCAGGCGCGGTCCATGTCAGGCAGGGCGGCCTGGAACTGGACTGCGCCATCGCTGTGCGCTGCGACGGCGCGGGCGGACAGGACGTGCAGCGCGACTACGGCCAGCATGCCATTCTTACCCGAGCGAGCGCCGCCCTGGCCCGGCCCGGCTGGGCCTGGGAGCGCTTCACTCGCGAAGGACCCCTGGCCTTGCTGCCCCACCCGCAGGCGAGCGGCGATTACGCCGTGGTCTGGTGCTGCGAACCCGCGCATGCCGCCGCCGTCGCGCGGGCCGGCGACGACGAATTCTCCGCGGCCCTCACCGCGGCCTTCGGCGCGCGCCTGGGCCGCCTGCGCAGCGCCGCACCGCGGCAGGTTTTTCCCCTGCACCTGAAGGCGCGCCATGCCCAGGCCCAGGGCCGCGTCGCCACCATAGGCAATGCCGCCCAGACCCTGCATCCCGTCGCGGGGCAGGGCCTGAATCTGGGCTTGCGCGATGCTGCTCAACTGGCCCAGGCCCTCGGTCCCTGGATGGCCTCGCAGGAGGGCAGTCCGGCCGGCCTGCTCGCCGATTTCGCCCGCGCCCGGCTGCCCGACCGCCTCGTCACCGCCGGCATCACCGACGTCATGCCGCGCGCCTTCGCCACGGGACTGGCGCCTGTCGAACATGCCTGCGGGCTGGCGCTGCTGGGCCTGGATCTATCCGCATCGCTGCGCGCGCCGGTGGCCCGGCATTTTCTGCAAGGCTTGCGCAATTGAGGCGGTTTGGTCGTGGTTCTTGACCCGTTCGTCGTGTCTGCGTCGGGGCCATGAGGGCAGGCCTGGTCGGCTGACTCGGCTCCGCTCCCTACGCGGCCCGATCGACGTTTCAAGAACCCGGTCCGGGGCAAGCGCCCTGGGCCCCGATATCGCTTACTCTGGAATCAGCCCGTGATACTTGCGGCCGAAGGCGATATTGGCCTGGAACAGGCCGGCCTTGCTGCCGCAGTCATAGCGCGTGCCTTCGTAGCGATGCGCGTAGACCTCGCGTTCGCGCATCAGCGAGGCGATGGCGTCGGTCAGCTGGATCTCGTTGCCCGCGCCGCGCTCGGTCTTGCGCAGGTGATCGAAGATGGCCGATTCGAGGACATAGCGGCCCACCACCGCCAGCGTCGACGGCGCGTCTTCGGGCTTGGGTTTTTCGACGATGTGCGTGACGCGTTCGGTGCGCGCGTTGAGGCGCTGGCCCGCCACGATGCCGTACTTGCTCGTGTCTTCGCGCGGCACGTCCTGCACGCCCAGCACGCTGGCATTGTTGCTCATGGCAGTGTCGATCAATTGCTTGGTGACCGAGGTTTCGGAGTCGATCAGGTCGTCGGCCAGCAGCACAGCGAAGGGTTCGCTGCCCACTGCGGGCTGGGCCGTGAGCACGGCGTGGCCCAGGCCCAGCGCGGCCTTCTGGCGGATGAACAGGCAGCTGACATGATCCGGCAGGATGTCCCGGGCCAGGGCCAGCAGCTCTTTCTTGCCTTTTTCCTCGAGCTCGCGCTCGAGTTCGGGCGAGGCGTCGAAATGATCTTCGATGGCACGCTTGTTGCGGCCTGTCACGAAAATCAGATGCGTGATGCCGGCGGCCACCGCTTCCTCGACGGCATACTGGATCAGCGGCTTGTCGACCACGGGCAGCATTTCCTTGGGCATGGCCTTGGTGGCGGGCAGAAAACGGGTGCCCAGGCCTGCGACGGGGAAAACGGCTTTGCGGATGGGTATCATGAAAAATGGCTCCTGCTCGAGCAGAGAGAGTTGCAGATTTGCCTTCGGGATGCCGGAAACCGCAAGCGCGCGGGCACCCGAAATAGGGTCACTATCATAGTGCTTATTGCAAAGAGGGCGTGATACCGATGTTGCTGAATGCAAAGCGTATTGTGGCCGGGACGCTCAGTCTGGCGCTGGCTTTGCCGTGCCTGCCGGCGGCGGCTCAGCCGGTCGGCCTGCCCTCGATGGGCGCAACGGCTGGTGACGAATTGACCCCGGACGCGGAACGCGAGCTCGGCGAAGCCATCATGTCGCAGGGCCGGCTCGATCCGACCTACATCGACGATGCCGAGCTCAATCAATACCTCACGAGCGTGGGCCGCAAGCTGGCGAAGTATGCGCCTGCCCCGGTTCCGCCCATCGACATGTTCGCGGTGCGCGATCCCGAGATCAATGCTTTCACATTGCCGGGCGGCTTCATCGGCGTGAATACCGGCCTGATCCTGGCGTGCGAGAGCGAGTCCGAGCTGGCCGGCGTGCTCGGGCATGAGATCGGCCACGTCGCGCACCGCGACATCGCCCGGGGCATGACACAGAGCGGTCAGAACGGCATGATTGCACTGGCCAGCCTGGCTGCGGCCCTGATCGCGGGCCTGGCGGCGCGCTCGGGCGACCTGGCCGTGGGCATCGCGGCGTTTGGCCAGGCCGCGGCGATCAATCGGCAGCTGGAATTCTCGCGCGATGCCGAGCGCGAGGCCGATCGCGCCGGCCTGCGCATGCTCTACAAGGCCGGCTACGACCCCAAGGGCATGGCCAGCATCTTCGGCCGCCTGATGATGGATTCGCGCCTGAACGACGGCACGGGCGGCGGGCCCTGGGCCAGGACGCATCCGCAATCCATCGAGCGCATGACCGACATGCAGAACCGCATCCGGGAGCTGCCCGTCGTGCACTACACCGACACGCCGGACTTCTGGTTTCTGCGGGCCAAGGTGCGCGTGCTGCAAGGGGGCGATTCCCAGGCCTTGCGCGACATCCGCGAGACGCTGCGCTCCGAGGTCGTCTCCGACCACGGCGTGCGGCGCGCCGCCGCCCTGTATGGTCTTTCGCGTTATTGGCTGCGTCGCGACGACCTCGAGCAGGCCGCCGTCTATTGGAACCAGGCCAGGTCGGCGTGGCCCGACGGAGCGCCGGAACTGGCCAGGCTGGGCATCGACATCGCTTTGGCGCGCAAGCAGGTGCCCGATGCCGTCGAGCAGGCGCAGGCTGCGATCAAGCGCTGGCCCGACCGGCAGGCCCTGGCCATGTCCTATGCCACGGCCTTGCTGGACGCGGGACGGACGGCCGCCGCCCAGGCCTATCTGCGTGTCAAGGCCCGGGAGTGGGGCAAGAGCCAGCCCGACCTGTACCAGATGCTGGCCCGCAGCGAGGACAGCAGCGGCAACAAGGTGGCGGCGCGGCGCGACATGGCGCAGTTCTATCTGTTGACGGGCGCCTATGCCGCCGCTGGCTATCAGCTGCGGCAGGCGCGCAGCCTGTCCACCGATTTCTACGAGCAGTCGGAGCTGGATGCGCAACTGAATGACGTCCGGCAGCGCCTGCAGGACGAACGCAATCTGCTCGGCAGATTCAAGGACGTCATTCCGAAGGGTTAGGGCCTATTGATGCGAAAAGGCGAAAGGGGCCTCGCACGAGGCCCCTTTCGTATTGGCGGACCTCGACGCCCAGGGCCCGGCAAGCAGCCGGCGCAATGGCCGTCGCAGCCTGCGCGCAGGCCTCAGGCGCCGGTTTCGAAGAAGCGGCCCAGGCGCTCGGGCAGCCAGTTCAAGCTGGCGGGAAACCGGCCGACGGCAAAGCCGGCATGCCCGCCCAGCGCGGGCTGGTGCAGGAGCACGCGGTCCGAGCATTGCTCGGGCGTGGGCAGGGACCGCGCGGGCAGGAAGGGATCGTTGCGCGCATTGAGCACCAGCGTGGGCACGCGCACCGACGCCAGCCAGGGCTTGCTCGAAGCCTTGTTCCAGTAGTCGAGCGCATTGCGAAAGCCGTGCATGGGTGCGGTATAGGTGTCGTCGAAATCGTGCAGGTCGCGCGCCTGGACGATGCGCATGACGTCGATCACGCCCGGATAGCGGCCGGCTTTTTCCAGCACCTTGCGGCGCATGGTGCGCAGGAAGTAGCGGGTGTAGAGCTGCCGTTCGACGAAACCCCGGCCCAGGGCCGCGCCGCCGGCCACCAGGTCCAGCGGTACGGAGATCCCGGCGCAGGCTGTCAGCCAGCCGGCTTCGTGCTCCTGTTCGCCAAGGTATTTGAGCAGGGCGTTGCCGCCCAGCGAGACGCCCGCGGCATGCCAGCGGGCGCGCGGCAGGCGCTGGCGCACCGTGTCGAGCATGAAGCCGATATCGGCCGAGTCGCCCGAATGGTAGGCGCGCGCAAGGCGGTTGGGCGAACCGGAACAGCCGCGAAAGTGCGCCACCGCGACCACCCATCCGCGCGAACGGAAATGCGCTGCGATGGCTTGGGCGTAGTTGCTTCCGCTGCTGCCCTCCAGGCCATGGAACAGTACCAGGGCCGGTGCGCCGGATTCCTGCGGCAGGGCCTGCCAGTCGACCGGGGCGATCCAGCGCGCCGCGGCCGATGCGCCCGCCTCCAGCGGCGCCGGTTCCGCTGGGGGGCGGACAGGCGGTTTGTGCGGGAAAAGTCCGGGCCCTGCCCAGTCGATATCGACGAAATCCCGGTCAGGCGTTTCGACGCGGTCGCGCGCGAACGCGATGCGATGATGCCGCGCGAACAGCGAAGCGTGGATCGTCTGGAGGTGTCCTCCAGGGAGCCAGGACGGGACGTCGCAGGGGGAGGTGTCTAGCTTTGCAGCCAAGAGAGGCTCCCGCGCTGCGTCCGGCCCCCGGGGAGGATGTTTTCGCCTGGGAAGCGGTGCGGCCTCGCCCCCATCAGTGGCCGTGCTTGACCACGGTGCCCGGCTTGAGGCG
>DAIDKG010000535.1 GCA_027450125.1 Bordetella sp.
CACGCCGCGCTCGATGGCGGCGTGCGCTCTGTCGGCAAAGACATCGGCCGGCATCAGGAAAGGCATGCGATAGGGATTGTGCTGCGTCATCGGCGTATCGATATAGCCCGGCGCGATGGTCACCACGCGCACGCCGCTGCCCGCGAGTTCGAGCCGCAGGCTTTCGCAATAGACCGCCACCGCCGCCTTGGAGGCGCTGTAGGCTCCGGCGCCGGGCAGGCCTCGGATGCCCGCAACGCTGCCCATGCCTACCAGCCGTCCGGCCTTCGCCTCGCGCATGGGCGCGACGAAGGGTTCGAAAGTGGCCAGCGTGGCCAGCAGATTGGTTTCGACGATGGACTGGAACACGGCGTGGTCGCCGGTCTCGCCGGTTACAGTACCGGCACTAATGCCGGCGCTGGCGATCACCGTGTCGACGCGGCCTGCGCCGCGGGCGATGAAATCATGCGCGGCAGCGTGCAGGATGGCCCGGTCGCGCACATCCAGCGCGTAGCAGCGGTGCTGCCCGGGCAGGGACTCGGCCAGCTCACGCAGCACATGGCCGCGGCGCCCGACCAGCCCCAGGCTGGCGCCGCCGGCCGCATAGCGCCTGGCCAGAGCCAAGCCCAGGCCGCTGCTGGCGCCGGTGATAAAGACACGCTTCATTGGAAAGTCCCGCCCAGAAAACGCCGGTTGCCGGCCCGTTGATGCGCAAGGCGCCGGCTTACAGGAAGATCCAGGCCAGGATGGCCGCGACGATGGCCCACTTCACGACGTAGTAAAGCGTCTTGTTGTATTGCTTGAGGCGCTTGCCGAGCCTGCGCACGGCATAGACAGCACCGAAGATGCGATTGATGCCCCCGGTGCGATCCCCTGCCTCGTTGGGCGAAGCGGCCGAGCGCAGCAGCAGGCCGCCGAAGAAATGATTGACCGCCTGCGTCCAGCGGTATTTCATGGGCCGCTCGATGTCGGCAAAGAGAATGATGCGGTTCTGGTCGGTGGCGTTTTCGGCGTAATGGATGAAGGTTTCGTCGAACATCACGGCTTCGCCGTCGCGCCAGTGGTAGCGCTGGCCGTCCACGTCGATGAAGCAGGCCGGATCGTTGGGCGTGATCAGGCCCATATGAAAACGCAGGGAGCCGCCGTAGGGATCGCGGTGGCGCGGCAGGCGCGCGCCCGGCGGCAGGGACGTGAACAGCACGGCCTTCACGCCGGGAATGTTCCTGACCAGTTCGGTGGTGTAGGGACAGAACTCGACTGCGGAAGGCTGCGGCGCTTCGTCGTACCACTTCAGGTAGAAGCGCCCCCAGCCGGTCTTGAAGAAGGAATTGAATCCTGCATCGTTGTACTGCGCCGAAGGCTTGATCTTGCCATCGCCGAACAGCGCGACGGCCTCCGCGCGGATTTCCTGCCAGTGATCCTTGAGGACCTGCAGTTGCGGGAACAGCGCCAGATCGATGTAGGGCGTGTTCGGCACGGCCGAAAACGCGTACATGAAGGTATTGTTGGGCGCGAAGAAGGTGGAGTGGTCCAGGGCCTGCCGGGAAAACTTGTGGCGCACGCGGCCGCGATAGTGCACGTAGATGGCCGTGACGACGAACAGGGCGAGGATGAACCACTTGATCATGGCGCGGCAACCTTCAATGCTTGGCGTGCAGTTCCTGCAGGGGATAGACCTTCAGGCCGTGCCCCTGGCGCAGGTATTGCATGCCTTCGACCGCGGCGCGGGCGCCGGCGATCGTGGTGAACAGCGTGACGCGATTCATCAGCGACTGGGTGCGGATGGCGCGCGAGTCGGCGATGGCGTTGCGGCGCTCCTCGACGGTGTTGATCACCAGCGCAACTTCGCCGTTCTTGACCATGTCGACGATGTTGGGCCTGCCCTCGGCCACCTTGTTGACCACCAGCACGGGAATGCCGGCCGCCTCGATCTGGGCCGCGGTGCCGCGCGTGGCGACGAGTTTGAAGCCCAGCTGGTGCAGGCCGCGCGCCACGTCGACTGCCTTGGGCTTGTCCTGGTTCTTGACGCTGATGAACACCGTGCCGGATTCGGGCAGGCGCACGCCGGCGGCCAGCTGCGACTTGACGAAGGCCTCGCCGAAGCTCTCGCCCACGCCCATGACTTCGCCGGTGGACTTCATCTCGGGGCCGAGGATGGTGTCCACGCCCGGGAACTTGACGAAGGGGAACACGGCCTCCTTGACGGAGAAATACGCAGGCACGACCTCGGCCGTGATGCCCTGCTGCGCCAGGGTGCGGCCGGCCATGGCGCGCGCGGCGATCTTGGCCAGCTGCAGGCCGGTGGCCTTGGACACGTAGGGCACGGTGCGCGACGCGCGCGGATTGACTTCGAGCACATAGACATCGCCGTTCTGGATGGCGAACTGCACGTTCATCAGGCCGCTGACGTTCAGCGCGCGCGCCATGACGGCCGTCTGGCGCTTGATTTCGGCAATGGTGTCGGCCGAGAGCGAATACGGCGGCAGGCTGCAGGCCGAGTCGCCCGAGTGCACGCCGGCCTGCTCGATATGCTCCATGACGCCGCCGATGAAGACGGTCTGGCCGTCGGCCAGGCAATCGACGTCGACTTCGATGGCGTCGTTCAGGAACCGGTCGAGCAGCACGGGAGAATCGTTGCTGACCTTAACTGCTTCGCGCATGTAGCGCTCCAGGTCCTGCTGCTCGTGCACGATCTCCATGGCGCGGCCGCCCAGCACGTAGCTGGGGCGCACCACCAGCGGATAGCCGATGTCGGCGGCGTGGGCCAGGGCCTCGCTCTCGGTGCGCGCCGTGCGGTTGGGCGGCTGGCGCAGGCCGAGCTTGTTCAGGAGCTTCTGGAAGCGCTCGCGGTCCTCGGCCACGTCGATGGACTCGGGGCTGGTGCCGATGATGGGCACGCCGTTGGCTTCCAGCGCGCGCGCGAGCTTGAGCGGCGTCTGGCCTCCATACTGCACGATCATGCCGACCGGCTTTTCCTTGTGCACGATCTCGAGCACGTCTTCGAGCGTGAGCGGCTCGAAATACAGGCGGTCGGACGTGTCGTAGTCGGTGGAGACGGTCTCGGGATTGCAGTTGACCATGATGGTCTCGAAGCCGTCTTCGCGCAGGGCCAGTGCAGCGTGCACGCAGCAGTAGTCGAACTCGATGCCCTGGCCGATGCGGTTGGGACCGCCGCCCAGCACGATGATCTTCTTGCGGTCGGTGGGCGCGGCTTCGCACTCTTCTTCATAAGTCGAGTACATGTAGGCCGTGTGCGTGGCGAACTCGGCCGCGCAGGTATCCACGCGCTTGTAGACCGGGCGCACGTTGAACTGGTGGCGCAGCTTGCGCACCTCGGCTTCGGACGAGTCCAGCAGGTAGGCCAGGCGCCGGTCGGAGAAGCCGCGGCGCTTCAGTTCCCACACCGTGTCCTGGTCCAGGTCGGCCAGCGTCTTCTGTTCGAGCGCGAGCTCGATGTCGACGATTTCCTTGATCTGCGCCAGGAACCAGGGGTCGATCTTGGTGAGCGAGAACACCTCGTCGAGCGTGAAACCCTGGGCGAAGGCGTCGCCCACGTACCAGATGCGCTCGGGGCCGGGCTCGCCCAGCTCGAGCTGCAGCCGCTCGCGGTCGGTGGTCTTCTGGTTGAGGCCGTCCACGCCCACTTCCAGTCCGCGCAGGGCTTTCTGGAAGGATTCCTGGAAGGTGCGACCGATGGCCATCACCTCGCCCACCGATTTCATCTGGGTGGTCAGGCGCGCGTCGGCCTGCGGGAATTTCTCGAAGGCGAAACGCGGGACCTTGGTGACCACGTAGTCGATGGTGGGTTCGAACGAGGCGGGCGTGGCGCCGCCGGTGATTTCGTTGCGCAGCTCGTCCAGCGTGTAGCCCACGGCCAGGCGCGCGGCGACCTTGGCGATGGGAAAGCCCGTGGCCTTGGAGGCCAGCGCGGAAGAGCGCGAGACGCGCGGATTCATCTCGATGACGATCATGCGGCCGTTCTTGGGGTTGACCGCGAACTGCACGTTCGAGCCGCCCGTATCCACGCCGATCTCGCGCAGCACCGCGATGGACGCGTCGCGCATGATCTGGTATTCCTTGTCCGTCAGGGTCTGCGCAGGCGCGACGGTGATGGAGTCGCCGGTATGCACGCCCATGGGATCGAGGTTCTCGATCGAGCAGACGATGATGCAGTTGTCCGCCTTGTCGCGGACCACTTCCATTTCGAATTCCTTCCAGCCCAGCAGCGACTCCTCGATCAGCAGTTCGCTGGTGGGCGAGGCCTCCAGGCCGCGGCGGCAGATGGTCTCGAACTCTTCGGCGTTGTAGGCGATGCCGCCGCCCGTGCCGCCCATGGTGAAGCTGGGGCGGATGACCGCGGGAAAGCCGGACGTGCCGGTCTCCACGGCGATGCGCTTTTGCACTTCCCAGGCTTCGTCCATGCTGTGGGCCACGCCAGACTTGGCCGATTCCAGGCCGATGTCGGTCATGGCCAGCTTGAACTTCTGGCGGTCTTCGGCCTTTTCGATGGCCTGCTCGTTGGCGCCGATGAGCTCGACCTCGTACTTGGCCAGCACGCCGTGGCGCGCCAGGTCGAGCGCGCAGTTCAGCGCCGTCTGGCCGCCCATGGTGGGCAGGAGCGCGTCGGGCCTCTCGCGCTCGATGATCTTCTCGACCGCCTGCCAGGTGATGGGCTCGATGTAGGTGACATCGGCCGTTTCCGGATCGGTCATGATGGTGGCGGGGTTGCTGTTGACCAGGATGGTGCGGTAACCCTCGGCCTTGAGCGCCTTGCACGCCTGCGCGCCGGAATAGTCGAACTCGCAGGCCTGCCCGATGATGATGGGGCCGGCGCCGATGATCAGAATGCTTTTTAGGTCTGTACGCTTGGGCATGGTGAATTCTTTTTACTTGCGGGCCGCTTCTTGCATCAGGCCGATGAATTTGTCGAACAGCACGATGATGTCGTGCGGGCCGGGACTGGCTTCGGGGTGGCCCTGAAAGCAGAAGGCCGGCCGGTCGGTGAGCTCGAAGCCCTGCAAGGTGCCGTCAAAGAGCGACACGTGGGTGACGCGCGTGTTGGCGGGCAGCGAGTCGGCGTCCACCGCGAAACCGTGGTTCTGGCTGGTGATGAAGACGCGCTTGCTCTGCAGGTCCTGCACCGGGTGGTTGGCGCCATGATGGCCGGTCTTCATCTTGACCGTCCGGCCGCCCGCGGCCAGACCCATGATCTGGTGGCCCAGGCAGATGCCGAAGACGGGGAGCCGGCGCTCGAGGAAGGTGCGCGTGGCCGCGATGGCATAGTCGCAGGGCTCGGGATCGCCGGGGCCATTGGACAGGAACACGCCGTCGGGATCGAGCTTGAGGACCTCGTCCGCGCCGGTTTGAGCGGGCACGAGCGTGACGCGGCAGCCGCGGTCGGCCAGCAGACGCAGGATGTTGCTCTTGACGCCGAAGTCGTAGGCGACCACATGGAAGGCGTCCTGCCTGGGCGCGGCAAAGCCCTCGCCCAGATGCCAGGTGCCTTGCGTCCAGTTGGACTGCCTGGTGTCGGACACGACCTTGGCCAGATCCTGCCCGGACATGCCGGGGAAGGTCCGGGCCAGCTCGACGGCCTTGGCCTCGTCCTCGCCCACCAGGATGCACGCGCCTTGCGCGCCCTTGTCGCGCAGGATGCGGGTGAGCTTGCGGGTGTCGATGCCCGAGATGGCGACCACGCCCTGCGCGGCCAGGTAGTCGGGCAGCGACTGCGTGGCGCGGAAGTTGGAAACGCGAGCCGGGCAGTCGCGCACCACGAGACCGGCGGCGAACACCTTGCGCGATTCGACGTCTTCGGCGTTGACGCCGGTGTTGCCGATGTGCGGATAGGTCAGCGTGACGATCTGCCCGCTGTAGCTGGGATCGGTGAGGATTTCCTGGTAGCCGGTCATCGCGGTGTTGAACACCACCTCGGCCACCGAATGCCCGGGCGCGCCGATCGACACGCCGCGAAAGACAGTGCCATCCGCCAGAGCCAAGATTGCGGGAGGGAATTTGCCTTGATTCGGCCCCTCTGGAAAAAGTAGCGGCAGCACAGTGAGAACCCCAGTTCAAAAATCAGTAATCAAACCTTCAAATTATAGCTCAAACGCGATTTTTCCCCGAAGAATCGCGCCAGATAAGGCTGAAACGGGTGCTTTTATGTCCCGGACCGCGCCAAGGCAAACCGCGCGCCCCGCTGCACGGACCGGGCACTGGTGATAGGCTAGGGTCTGCTAACGCCAACAGACTCCAGACCCTACGATGCGCGCAAGACGCGCCTGACGTTCACCCCGGTTTCATACGACGCTCATGACCAGCCTGCTCGACTCCCTGCGCCAGTACACCACCGTGGTCGCCGACACCGGCGACTTCGAGGCCATGCGCGCGCTGCGCCCCACCGACGCCACCACCAACCCTTCCCTGATCCTCAAGGCCGTGCAGCTCGACGCCTACAAGCCGCTGCTGGAACAGACCGTGCGCGCTCATCGCGGCGCGCCCGCGCCGGAGCTGGCCGATCGCCTGCTGGTGGCTTTCGGCCAGGAAATCCTGCGCATAGTGCCGGGCCGGGTATCGACCGAGGTGGACGCGCGCCTGTCCTTCGACACGCGCGGCACGATCGAGCGGGCCCGGGGCCTGATTGCGCTGTATGAGGCCGCCGGCGTGCCGCGCGAGCGGGTGCTGATCAAGATCGCCTCGACCTGGGAAGGCATCCAGGCGGCGCGCGTGCTGCAACAGGAAGGCGTGCGCTGCAATCTGACCCTGCTCTTCGCACTGCCCCAGGCCGTGGCCTGCGCGCAGGCCGGCGTGCAGCTGATTTCGCCTTTCGTAGGCCGCATCTACGACTGGCATAAAAAGGCGGCGGGCGCCCAGTGGGTAGAGGCGGACCACTCCGGCGCCCAGGACCCCGGGGTGCAATCGGTGACGCGCATCTACCGCTACTACAAGCACTTCGGGATCAGGACCGAGATCATGGGCGCGAGCTTTCGCAATTCGGGCCAGATCCTGGCCCTGGCCGGCTGCGATCTGCTGACAATCAGCCCGGAGCTGCTGGCGGAACTGGCGGGCAGGGAGGGAAGCGTGGCGCCGGCGTTGTCCGCCGAACAGGCCTTAGATCAGGCCATTGAACGCATGCCGGCAGACGAAGTGAGCTTTCGCACGCTGATGAACGAGGACGCGATGGCCAGCGAAAAACTCTCGGAGGGCATCCGCGCCTTCGTGGCGGACGGACGCAAACTGGACACCCTGATCGCCTCGGCGTAATGCAAAGCGCAGCGAGCGGAAAACCAGAAACCGCCGCTCCACCACATATCGACACTCCAAAAAACCCACCCAAGAATTCGCCCGCCGACAGCAGCCACCCTACCCCCTCCGTAGAGGGAGGGCTGGGGAGGGGCGCCCCATACAGGTCCCAAGGGGACCCACCAGATGCAATTCAAGCAGGCGGGCTCCGCCCGCTCT
>DAIDKG010000536.1 GCA_027450125.1 Bordetella sp.
GAGCTGCAGAGCCGCGACTGGAGCAAACCCGGCGAACCCGAGGTCGGCGGCAAGACGCTGGCCGGATGGATGCGGCAACTGAAGCTCGACGGCGTCAACAACTTCGGCTACTACCCTGACGACTTTGTCCGCAACCAGCCCGCGATCAAGACGATCCGGCCCGCCATCTCGCAAGCGTGGTACCCCTACCAATGATGTTCGACCGGCTGTTTGCCTTTCTCATCCTGTGCGTCGTCCTGGGCGCCCCTCTGGGCGTCGCGCTGACCTGGACCGGCGATTTGATGCTGGACTTCGTCTTTTTCTATCCTCTGTTCATGTCGGCCCTGTGGATGTTCGGCGGCCTGTACTACTGGCTGCACTGGGAACGGCATTGGAAATGGGGCGAAGATACAGCGCCGCCCGAGCTCAAGGGAAATCCGCAGGTGTCCATCCTGATCCCGTGCTTTAACGAAGCCGACCACGGACCCGCCACCATTCTCGCGGCGCTGGGCCAGCACTATTTGAACGTGGAGGTGGTCGCCATCAACGACGGCTCCTCCGACGCCACCGGCGCCATGCTCGACGAACTGGAAGCCCGCCACGACCGGTTGCGGGTCGTGCACCTGGCGCAAAACCAGGGCAAGGCGATGGCACTGCGCATGGGCGCCCTGGCGGCCCATGGCGAGTACCTGGTCTGCATCGACGGCGACGCCCTCCTGGATCCGAATGCGGTGTCCTATCTGGTCGCGCCGCTGCTGGAAAACCCGCGCGTGGGCGCGGTGACCGGCAATCCGCGCATCCGCACGCGCTCCACGCTCATAGGCCGCGTCCAGGTAGGCGAGTTCTCTTCCATCATCGGCCTGATCAAGCGCACGCAGCGCGTGTACGGCCAGATCTTCACCGTGTCCGGGGTGATCGCCGCCTTCCGGCGCAGCGCGCTGGACCGCGTCGGCTACTGGAGCCTGGACATGGTAACCGAGGACATCGACATCAGCTGGAAGCTGCAGCGCGACCACTGGTCGATTTTCTATGAGCCGCGCGCACTGTGCTGGATACTCATGCCGGAAACGCTGCGCGGGCTGTGGAAGCAGCGCCTGCGCTGGGCCCAGGGCGGCACCGAGGTTCTTCTGAAGAACATCCGCACCATCTGGATCTGGCCGCATCGGCGCCTCTGGCCCATGCTGCTGGAATATTGCCTGTCCTCGCTCTGGGCCTTTGCCTTTGCCCTTTCCGCCCTGTTGTGGATCCTGGGCCATTTCGTGGCCCTGCCGCCGCAGATCCATATCCACAACCTGGTCCCTCCTGCCTTCACCGGCATGCTGCTGGCAATGGTCTGCCTGGGGCAGTTCGGCCTGAGCGTATGGATAGACCGCCGTTACGAGCCCGGCCTGACCCAGACGCTGTACTGGATGATCTGGTATCCGCTGGTCTACTGGCTGATCAGCATGCTGACCACGTTGTGCAGCTTTCCCAAAGTGCTGTTCAAGACGCCGCGCCAGCGTGCCCGCTGGACCAGCCCCGACCGGGGCATCAAAAGAACCGACGACGCATCATGATCATCCGGACACCGCGCTCCCTGCTGCATTTGCTGATCGACTCAGTCCTGACGGCGCTGGCCTGGTTCGCTTTCCTCTACCTGCTCGTCAACGGCATCGTGCCCATCGTGAAAGGCGAACGCAAAAGCGCGGAAATATCGGCGCTGGCGCACCTGCTTCCGTCGCTGGGCACCTTGCTGGTCTACCTTCTGGTGGCCGCCTGCATTGCGCTGGTGCTGTATGCGTGGGCGAAATACAACGCCAAGCGCTTCGGCGGGCTGGACCGGCGCGCCACGCCGCCCCCGCTTTCGCATGCGGACCTGGCGGCCAGTTTCGACATCTCCGTCGCACAGCTCGAGCAGTTGCGCCGAAGCTATATATCGGTCATTCATCACGCGCCTGACGGGCATATCGTCGGGATCGAGACGCGCGGCAGCTAAGCCCGCACGATGCGGGAGCCAGGGGGATCTAGAATGGCTGACCGTATGCCAGGAACACTTCTCCTAGAAAGGTAGCCGTCCCATGACATTCCCCCAACGCCCGGTCGCATTCATACTCGCGGCATCGAACCACGGTACGATGATCGTCAACCGCAATGATCACGGCGTCGATGCTTGCGGAGGCACTATCGGTGTCGGATTCCAGATCCTGGACAAATCGAGCTACGACGAAACCGAAGTCGCTTTCGCGCTGGCCTTGCTGGATCGGCGCAGGAAATATTTCGGCGACGGCGTCGTCGCGATCGACGGCGGCGCCAACATCGGCGTGCACACGATCGAATGGGCGCGCCATATGCACGGCTGGGGCGGCGTGCTCAGTTTTGAAGCGCAAGAGATCATTTTCTATGCGCTAGCAGGCAACATCGCCCTCAACAACTGCCTGAATGCGCGCGCAAAACTCGCCGCGCTGGGTGAACACGACGGCGAGCTGAATATCCCCGAGCCGAACTACTTCGCGCACGCCAGCTTTGGCAGTCTCGAGTTGCGCCAGCGGGAGAACACCGAGGATATCGGGCAGCGCATTTCGTACGATCCCGCCGCAGGGACCCGCGTGCCGATGGTCAGCATCGATTCGATCGGACTGCATCGCGTCGACTTTCTCAAGCTCGATGTCGAAGGCATGGAAGCCGAAGTGCTACGCGGCGCCCGCGACACGCTGCGCAGGCTCAAGCCGATATTGCTGGTCGAGATCATCAAATCGGACCAGGCACAGATCAAGGCCATGCTCGATCAGCTGGGATACCGTTATTTTCCGTTCTGGGGAAACCTGATCGCAGTGCACGCGGAGGATCCCGTGCTGCAGCACATGGGCTACAAGAACGATGTGATCTACTTTACCTGAACCGGTTAACGCAGCGCAGCCTATGCCTGGCCTCTCGAAGCGACGCGGTATTGGACCGCTTCGGCCATGTGGCGGACCTCGATGCGCTCCGACGCTTCCAGATCGGCCAGCGTGCGGGCCACGCGCAATGCCCGGTGCCGGGCCCGCGCCGAACCGTCCAGTCTTTGCTGCGCCTGGCGCAGCAGGTCGCGGGCCGCGTCCGACATGGCGCAATGGCCCTCCAGTTCCCTGCCCGCCAGACGGGCATTCAGACCACCCTGCCTTGCCTGCTGGCGGTCGCGACAGCGCGTGACGCGCTCGCGCACCGCTGCGGAAGTCTCGCCGGCTGCCCCGTCCAGGACAGCCGGATCGGCTGGCGGCATCGAAACATGCAGGTCGATGCGATCGAGCAAGGGTCCGGAAAGCCTGGCGCCATAGCGCGCCACCTGATCCGGCGTGCAGCGGCAGGGCTTCGTGGGATGACCGCGCCAGCCGCACGGGCAGGGATTCATCGCCGCCACCAGCTGGAACGCGCAAGGGTACTCCACGTGGCGCAGCGCTCGCGCAATGGCCACCCGCCCGGTCTCCATCGGCTCGCGCAGGGCCTCCAGCGCCTCGCGCCGGAACTCGGGCAATTCGTCGAGGAACAGGACGCCGTGATGGGCCAGGCTGATCTCTCCGGGCCGAGGGCGGGCCCCGCCTCCGATAAGCGCCGCCGATGATACGAGATGGTGCGGCGACCGCAGCGGGGGCTGCTGCGGGATGCCCGGTATGCGCGCGCCGCCCTGCGCAAGCCCGTTCAGTGCCGCGACCTCCAGCGCCTGCACGGCAGACAGCGGCGGCAACAATCCCGGCAGGCGTTGGGCGAGCATGCTCTTGCCGGCTCCGGGCGGTCCGCTCATCAACAGGCTGTGGCCGCCCGCCGCGCAGATCTCGAGCGCGCGGCGCGCGCCGGCCTGCCCCTTTACATCGGACAGGCAAGGCGGCGCTTGCGTCGGCAGGCGCGCGGCCGGCTCGGCAGACGGCAAGAGCGCGGCGCCCGTCAGATGCGCCGCGACTTCCGCCAGCGTGCGCGCCACATACACCTGCAGGCCCGGCACCCAGGCCGCGATGCCCGCGCTGCCAGGCGGCAGGATCATCGCCGCGCCGGGGCGCTCGCGCACCAGGCCGAGCGCCAGGGGCAATGCCGAGGCCACCGGCACCAGCGCCCCCGTCAAGGACAACTCGGCGGCCAGCACTAGGTCGGCCAGCGCCTCGGGCGGCTGCCCGGCTGGCGGCGTCAACTGGCCCGAAGCCAACAGCACGCCCAGGGCGATGGGCAGGTCGAAGCGCGCCGAAGCCTTGGGCAGATCGGCGGGCGACAGATTCACGGTGATGCGTCCCGCGGGAAATTCATAGCCGCTGTTGACCAGCGCGGCGCGCACGCGCTCGCGGCTTTCGCGCACCTCGGCCTCGGGCAGGCCGACGACGTGAAAGGCGGGCAATCCGCTGCCCACATGGGTTTCCACCCGCACGGCGGGAGCATCCAGGCCGACCAGGGCGCGGCTGGCAAGAACGGCTAGGGTCATGGCTAGGCCTTCACTACGACAGGGAACGTCGCAGTATGCGGCTTGAGCGACAACCGGCGCAGCGAGGCGGGATGAAAATGCCACGGCGCCATGGCGCCGATTGCGTTGGCCCCGAGCGGGCGTATCGATCGATTCCGTTCAAGCGGAGCGGATTTTCGCCAGGCCGGCCGCGCCCGGCCTGGCGCAGAACGGGCTTAATTTCTACCGAGCCAGTCCGTTAACGTGCTCAGAGCAATGTTGGCGGCCATATCGCAATTCAGGCGCGCCAGGGATATCGAATGACCGCAATCACCGCCGTGGCCGCGTCCGCCCTGGCGCAGACGCAAGCCGTGCAGGCCGCTCCCGGTTCCTACGCCGGGAGCGGCCTGTCGCAGGCGGCCGCCTCATCGCAGGCCGCTGCATCATCCACCGCAGTCTCGATCACCGGCATCCGGGCGGTGCAGCCCCTGACCTATGCCGTTCCCGCAGCACAGCCCGTCTGGGAAACCAACGCGGTGGACGGGATCAGCCAGGTGATGGCCAGCAATTTCCCGGCCTCGACGCTCTCGGGACGCCTGCATGGCCTGGGCCAGCTCATGCTGCAGCAGTTGGGTGGAGGCGAGAACGATTTCTCGCAGTCGGTATACCTGCCGTCCACCAACGCCGTGCCCAGCGCGTCGCTGGCGGCCGCCATGCAATCGGCCCTGCATACCGGAGCCAGCAACCAGGTTTCGCTCGCCGTCACCTTGCGCGACGGCGCCAAGGTGACGCTCGCGCTCGGCGACCAGAACAACGGACTCGCGGCCGCCATCACGGTTACCGGCGGCACGCTCAGCGAGGCCGACCGCTCGGCGCTGCTGAAAATGGCCGGCGGCTTCCAGCAGGCGATCGACGGCCTGACGTCGTCGGTGCAACCCACGCTCGATCTGAGCGGACTCCTGCAACAGTTCAACCCGGGCGTCGTCGCTTCGATCGACCTGAATGCATCCGTCGATCCCAACGGTCAAGGCGCGCAGACCGTGGCTTTGCATGTCGACGACGCCAAGCGCTCGCTGCAGACCAGCGGACCGCTCGGCTCCATGCAGATCAGCGTCGATACCTCCAACACCGCCCTGCTGGGCAGCGCCAGCCAGCAGGCCCAGGCGATCGGCAATTACCTGCAGCAGTTCGCTGCCGCAGGCACGCGCGGCCATGCCAATGCCCAGCTCATCGCCATGTTCAGCACGGCCTTCCAGGCGCTGAACAGCAATTACGGCGCGGCGCCTGCCCCTTTTTCGCGGCAAGCGGCCGTGATCGGCGATGCGGCCCACAGCATGATGACCGGCCTGGCCGACTTCAGCGCTTCGTTGACGCAAGCTGCCCGATCGTCCAATCCCATGAAGCCAGGCGAAGTGGATCGCTTTTCATACCAGGTTTCGCAGCAGACCTCCGAACAAGTCAGCAACCCGTATAACTACACGATCACGCAAACGCAGCAATCCCGGCTCGATGCCGGCTATCACACGCCGCTGCAGGCCGGCGTCCAGCTCGCGCTCGACGGCAGCCCGGCGTCGCAGAATTATTACTACTACCAGATCTCCGACAGCGCACAGAGCCAGGCGACCATCAGCTACGCCGACGGCAAGCTGGCGCAGGCCACGCTGAACCAGTCCGCCAGTGCGTCGGTGCATACGCAAAAATATGTAATGGGCAAGCTGCAAGAAAACACCATCGACCCTAGTCACAGCAGCTGGACGAAGAACCTTCAGGATCTGCTGGACAGCACGCAACAGAACCCCGGGAGTTCGCAGGCGGTGCTCAACGGCATCCACAACCTGATCCAACTGCCGGCCAGCCCCGGCCAGCTGGCCGACAAGATCGGCTAATGTCGTGTCAACAAAAAAGGCCCGGGACGCCTTGCTCCGGCCTTTGGGCCATCCTGCCCGCCAGCATGCACTCGACGGCATCGTAAATGCGCTGCACATAAGCGTTCTTGAAGCCTAGCACCGGATCGTCGGCACGTTCCTTGTGGACCAGCATGGTGGCGTTGGCCTCGAACACCAATACTCGCCCGTCGGGCAGCAGCGAAAAATCCACCCCGCAGTAATCCAGATCCAGGCGCCTGCCGATCTCGCCCAGCGCACGCCAGGCCCGATCCCCAAGCGCCGCCTGCGGATCGTCCAGGAACCGGCGCTCCTCCTCGGTCTTCCAGGCATCCGAGCGCATGTCCGCCGTCACATAATGCAGCACCCACTGCTGCCCTATGGCTAGGTGATACGGCAGCGGCTCGCGGTCCACGAACACCACCCGGTACTTGCGAAAATATCCGTCCGGCGACCGGTAGTCGCAATACTCGCTCAGGTAGTGCTCGCACGGCTGCGCCTGCCCGCCCGCCTCGCAGGCCTGCTGCGGCGTGTCGATGCGCACCAGCCCGGCGCCGCCATGCTTGCCCACGGGCCGCAGCGTCACGGGATATTGCAGGCCGGCGCGCTCGATCGCCGTCGGAAGATCCGCTGGCGATGCGCTGTCCCAGCGGGCCGTGGGCGGCACGTGGACGCCGTCCAGGCCGAGGAGCAGCGCGGGAATCCGGTCGCGCGAAGTCAGCCCGATGCGCTCGGGCCAGTTGAGGACCGGTTTGCCCGACTGCGGCACGAAGCGCGCCGCCGCTGCCAGCCCCTGCGGCGCCCGATCCGGATCGCCGATGGCGTTGAACACCAGATCGTAGGGCGGCAGCTCGCGCACCGGTCCGACGATGCCGAACTCGACGACCCAGCGTATCTGCCGGTTGGTCGGACCGGGCATGAGGAACTGAAGGGGTACGTTGTCGTGGCCGCTGGTGCACAGCAGCAGGATGCTGCGCCGCTGCGTCGGCCAGGCATGGTCGATGAAAATCGACTGCCGCATGCAGGCATTGCGTGCGCAGGCTTCGGCCTCGTCCTCGCGGCCCAGCTCGCGCAAGGCGATGCCCATGTGCAAGTGCGTGGCTGCCATGTCCGGATCCAGCAGCAGCGCGCGCAGGAACCAGTAGCCTGCCGCATCCCATTGCTTGTGGCGGGCATAGGTGGTGCCGATGGCGATGATGTCCGGCGCCGCGCGCTGCCGGATCGCATTGGCGGCCATGCGCGCGGCCATGGCGTCGGCCGCGTGGCCAGCGGCCTGCATGGCCTGGGCCAGCAGCTCGTAGATGGCGGCCTCGAGCGGCCGCGCCACCGTCGCCTGCTGCAGCGGAGCGATCGCGTCCGCGGCCTGGCCGGCCGCCAGCAATGCCTGCCCCCGGGCGAGCAGGCCGGCGGCGACCTCGTCAAGATGCGCGGCGGCTCGATCCTGCGGCGCGACCGGATCC